>DASZFN010000059.1:0-12720 GCA_035939715.1 Gemmataceae bacterium
CTTTGCACTTATTTCGTTCTTTGAGGCCACAAGCAGGGTTTTGACCTGCCTGTGCTGCCGGCAGGTTAAAAACCTGCCCTACAAACCGCGCCCAGAGAAGGAGTGCCTTCCATGAGCACGAGCACGCAGCCAGTTGGCGAGACGCCCCTCGCAGTGGTGGAGCAAATTCGAGAAGTCTGTGAGCAAGCAGACCAGCCCGCCGAGATTTGGGATGCATTGGACGCGAAGGGTATCGATGCAACACCAGGCCTGGTCCACCAGGCGATTCACGATGCCGCCGACGCTGAAATAACTACGCGTAAGGTCCATCCGGATGCAAAGCTTGTGCTCGATTCCGGCACAGGATTGACTGCCGAAGACATCGAGCAACTCGTGGCCCTGGCCGACAAGCTCGGCGGTGTAGAAGCCCTGATCACGGCCTTGCGAGCTATGCAGCATGCCGCCTAACCATCAAAAGTCCGCCCAAAGTTCGGGCCTGAGACGCCCGTCATGAAGCGCTGAAGCGACAAGAACGCCCTCGCAGCCAGCGTCGCTTAGCCTGCGCAAGTCGTCCGCACCGCGAACTCCGCCCCCCGCAACCAACTCGATTTCGGGATGTTCGCAAAGCAATTCTTGGCAAAGTTGTTCGGTTCCTGTCCCGCCGCCCATGCCGACGCGAGCCAGGTCCAACAACAGGAGACGCCTTACGCCCAGTTGAATCGCTTGAAGGGCTGTCAGGCGTGGTTCACTTGCCTGCCACCTTGCCGCGTGGCCCAGGATTTCGCCGTCCTTCATGTCGAGCGAAAAGACGACGCGCTTGCTGCCCAGTTGCGCGCAAATGGCTCCTAGGACTTCCGGGCCGGAAATTGTCTCCAGGCCGGCAATGACGGTCTCCACGCCGGCCTCCGCAAGCCTGGCGGCATCGCCGGGTTCGCGGATACCGGCATCGACCCACAGGCGCATGCCCAGCGCCTGGATATCCGCAAACACAGAGAGCGCCGGCGCGGCTCCCATGATGGCATCGAGATCGGCGATATAACATTCAACGAGGCCAAGTTTATCCCGAAAGGCGCGGGCCACGTCCACCGGCCTGGTGGATGACATCAATACGCTGGTGATCGGTCGATACTCCTGACGGCGGCCGGCGATTCCGTGGACGACATGCCCGCCTTTCAGGTCCAGGACCGGAATGATACGCATGCGCCGGTGCCCTCGTTGCCTGAAAACCCTTGACACTGCCAGCCAAGCCCACGACATTAAGAAGTGGGGCCGGCTTCCTATCGTCCTGCCGGCCGCACGCTCGGCATGCGGTTGTGCCGAGGCCGAATGCCTTAAGAGCCTATCCGGATGGGCTTTAACTTTCGTTCGCCGCCCCTGTCAAGGATTATCGCGATGCTTTTTTTGGCAAGACGCAAGCGTCTGCGCTGGGCGGAAATCGCCGTCCTGTGCGTGCTGATCTTTCTGATGGCGGGCTTCCTCGCTCCGACCGCAGGCCACGCACAGCCTCCGGACGATGCAGCGGACAAGTCCGGCGAACCGTCCGCTGCGGCGAAAGCGCCTGAGCCCCAGCCGGCCGCGAAGGCCAACCTCTTCAAGCACATTGTCGTGTCCGCGGGGCCGTTCTTCGGTCCGGTGCTGCTGCTGGTCTCCATCGGCCTGGTTGCCTTGATTGTGCTTCTTTCCATGGATCTACGGCTACAGGTAGCGATTCCTCCGGCCTTCGTCGATGAATTCACGGAAACCGTGAACAAACGCAAATTCCGGGAGGCGTTCGACCTTGCCCGCGCGGACAATTCCTACCTGGCCCGCGTGCTGACCGCCGGCATGGGCCGCTTGCAGTACGGCATCGAAGACGCGCGCGAAACCGCGTACCATACCGTGGAGAGCGTCAAGACCAGCAAGGAACAATTAATCACCTACCTCGCCACCATCGGTTCGTTGGGACCCATGATCGGCCTGGTCGGCACGGTGTACGGCATGATCCTGAGCTTCATGGTGCTGTCCCAGCCCGGCAAGACGCCGAATCCGCAGGACCTGGCCAGCGGTATTTCGCACGCACTGGTGATCACGTTGCTGGGCGTGTCACTGGCCGTGCCTGCCATCTTTTGCCATGCCCTCTTCAAGAATCGCCTCAACCGCATCACCATGGATACGGCCAACGTCGCCGACGACTTGCTCACGCAGATGTATCACAATTCCAAGCGGCCCGCGTCAGCGGGCCCCGAGGTGCGCGCCGTCGCCGCCACTTCTGCCAAGCCGGCGGAGGCCTAGCCATGAGCCATGCCCTCGGCGAGGAAACCAAGGCGGAACCGAACCTGGTGCCGCTGCTCGATCTGGTTTTTCAGCTGATCATGTTCTTCATGATCACCATGAACTTCGTCAGCGCGCAGTTGAGCGAAGACATCAAGCTGCCCATCGCGCAATCGGCGCGCGCCATGGACAGGGCCGAGGCCGAGGTCCTGGTCCTGAACATGGAAGCTACCGGCAAGCTGCAAGTCGTCGGCCAGCCCAAACCGCTCGGCACGCTCGGCGAAAAGAGATTCTATTTGAAGCAATACTTCGCCGACGCCAGGCGGACTGCCGAGGAGCAAGGAGACCGTGGCGGCCGCGTGAAGACGACTGTGATCATCCGCGCCGATCGCAATGCTAATTATGAAGACGTCTTTGAATTGATGGCCCTGTGCAAGGAAGTAGGCTTCAAGAAATTGCAGCTCCGCGCCTATACCCAAATGGGAGGTTAGCCCGGCATGCCCGTTACCCGCACCAAGCCCGGCGGTGTCGAGCCTGAGATTAACCAGGTCATCACGCCCATGCTCGACCTGGCGTTTCAGATGCTCATCTTCTTCATCATCAACTTTCATCCTTCGCAACTCGAAGAGGGGCAGATGAACCTGACCTTGCCGGACTCCGCGCAGGCACAGGCGGCCAAGCCCGAGCAGGCCGATCCGATCAACTCCTTGCCAGGAGACCTCGAACTGCCGACCGAGATCACGGTCCTGGTACACACCCGGCACAGCGGCAATGCCCAGGGGGATATCGGCGATATCATGGTCCAGGAAAGCCAGGGGCAGCATTCGGTAGGCGACAACGCCCAGAATCTGCGCAAGTACCTGGAAAAGGCACGCGTCGGGCTGGGCAATCAAAACGACATCAAGGTCCAGGCGGACAGCAAGCTCAAGTATGCCTACGTGATGGAAGTCATGGACATGTGCACGCGGGCCGGGTTCCGCAACGTCAGCTTCGGCCCGCCGCCGGACCTTGCCAAGGAATGAGCGGTCAACATGGCCAGCGCGTGCTGCTTGAGCCTGTCTTTTCTCGCTGCCCTCATGGTCGGCGGCCAGGGGCGTGCGCCCGTAGCGCCGAAGGACAAGCCTGAGTTCATTCCGGACGCCGTGCGCGCCGCTGCGACGGCCGCGGGCGCCGTTGGCATGCGCGATCCGTCGGCCGTCATGGGCATTCTTCTAACGGCCAAGGCAATGGAGGTCTGGGACACCTTGTCTGTCGTCCCCATCGCGCCGGCCCTGGACCGAGCGGAGCCCGTTGACCCGGCCATTCTGGCCGAGGTGCAAGATCGCTCCAAGGTCCACGGACCGAAGGAGAATTACAGCGAATTTCTCGCTTACAACTATTTGCTCGTCTTGGCGCACAAGACCCCGGCACAAGCATTGGCGCGTGGCGCGCGCCGCGATCTCACGTTTGCGCATCTCTTCGAGGAGCCCAAGAAATACCGCGGCCAGATCGTGCACATTGAAGGCCGGCTCAAGCGCCTGCGCAAGTTCGACGCCGAGCCGATTGCCGCCAAGGAAGGCGTGTCCGTCCTTTACGAAGGCTGGATATTCGACGAATCCCTTTATTACAACCCGTTCTGCGTAATTGTTTCGGAAGTGCCGAAATCGATTGAGGTTGGCGAAAAGATCGATTATGAGGTCGCTTTTGACGGCTACTTCTTCAAGCGCTATCGCTACCCAGCCGGCGACGGCGTCCGTGATGCGCCCCTGTTGATCGGCCGCACGCTCGCCCGGCAAACAGAGCCGCGGCCTGCCCTTGAATCGCCGGGATCGTTGCTGCTGTATGCGTTTCTTGCGGTGCTGGGCGTGACGGCGGCGCTAGGCATCGTGCTCGGCCTCTGGTTCCGCCGCGGCGACAAACGGGTCCAGGCGCATCTGGATGCCGCCCGAAATGCCGGTTTTATCGATCCAGGCGAGCTAGAGGATTCCAGTCACGAGTAGGCTCCGCTCCACCGGGCTTGTCCTGGCTTGTCCCGGCGGAGCCTGGGAAAGCCCCGCTCGGCAAGCGGGGCCTACTTCTGAGCCATGCCTTAAAATTGTGCTTTTAACCGTTGTAACTTCCCCCTGTTCTGTCCGATAATAGCGTATCGCCCTTGCACCAACCGAATCAGGCAGCCTCGCGAAGGATGCAGTCATCATGCCGAATGAAAAACCGGACCACCCGCATCATAACTCCCAGCCCGAGCACGACACGCCTCCGGCGGTCATTCGTTCGCTGTCGGCTCCAACTAACGCGATGCCGTCGCGCTTCACGGCTGGTTTTCTGCTGGCTTGCATAATCAGCGCCGTGGTGCACATGATCCTGCTGACGCTCTTCCTGTTTGTCACCGTCAATACCACCAACGCCAATCTCACCACGGAAACCAAGCTTATCGAAACGCTTATTGAGGATGAGAAGCCGAAGGACGCCAACCTGACCAATGATGATGACGGGGGCCTGGATCCGGATCGGCTGCTCAACTATGACAATGTCCGCATCGACAAGATTTCGGTGCCCGGGCCGGCCAAAATGGATGAGAAGATCGGCAACAGCGAAATCGCCGACTCCGCCCCGATGAACGTGCCGCCGCCGCCCGGCCTGCTGGGCAGTGAAGGCCAGGGGGGAGGCGTCAAGTCGCCCAACAATCCAGGCCTGATGAATCCGAGCGCCTTCGGCGGCGGCTTCAGCAAGGCGCTCATGGCGCCCGGCGGCTTCGGCGGCCGCAGCGGTTCGACGCGCGAGCAACTTGTCCGCGAGGGCGGCGGCAATACCGAAACCGAGGCCGCCGTCGCCAAGGGGCTGGCCTGGCTCGTCAAGCACCAGGCGCCGGATGGCCACTGGTCGCTCGACGGTTTCTACCAGCACGGCCATTGCAATTGTAACGGCATCGGCCAGAACAACGACATTGCCGCCACTGCCTTCGGCCTGCTGCCGCTGCTGGGCGCGGGCGAGACGCACAAGAAAAAAGAAGTCAAGGACCAGATCAGCTACCGCCTAAACGTCCAGCGTGCGCTTGACTTCCTGATCCGCAAGCAGGCCCGCGACGGCAATTTCGGCGGCGGCATGTACGCGCACGGCCTGGCCACCATCGCCATGTGTGAAGCCTATGGCCTGACCTCTGACCCCCGCCTCAAGCTCTCGGCCCAGGCGGCGATCAACTATATCCGCGCCGCCCAGAGCGAAGGCGGCGGCTGGCGCTATGAGCCGCGCATGGGCGGCGACACCTCGGTCGTCGGCTGGCAGGTCATGGCCCTGAAGAGCGGTCAAATGGCAGGCCTGGAAGTGGATGATAACAAGAACCCGACCCTTTCCCGGGCCACGAAGTTCCTCAACTCCGTCATGACGGCAGACGGCGGGGGTTACGGCTACACCACCAACGATCCCACGGAGACCATGAGCGCGGTCGGTCTGCTGTGCCGGCTCTACCTGGGCACGGGCACCAGGAACACCGGCATTATCAACGGCGTCAACCGCCTCAAGAAATCGCCGCCCGGCTCCATTACCAGCATGTACTACTACTACTATGCCACGCAGGTCCTGCATCACGTCGGCGGCAAGGATTGGGAAGAGTGGAACAACAAGATGCGGCCTTACCTGCTGGCCCGGCAGGACCAGGGCAAGACCCCCGGCCGCCCCCATCAGCGCGGCAGCTGGGGCCCCGCCGGCGACCCGCATGCCGGAGCGGGTGGACGCCTCATGATCACTTCCCTGTCCGTGCTGACCCTGGAAGTGTACTATCGGCATCTGCCGCTCTATCGCCGTGACATGGGCGGCAAGGCAATGGTCGCCAATTGAGCGCATGGGACGCACTACCATTCTCGACCAGATTCGCTTGCTGGACCCGGGGAAAGACCACCAACAGATCGTTTTCCTCAGCACGCGCTACGATTTTCCCTTCGACACTACACGCGCCCTCGAGCTGGCCTTATTCCGAACTTTCTGTTCCCCCTGCATCTCCGCCTTGCTCGACCGCACCGGGGAATTTCATGCCCGTGCCCAGAAGCGCTACGACGATACCGACATCATCATCAGCGAGCTAATGGAGTGGGGCTACGACAGCGAGCGGGGCAAGCGGGCGCTGCGGCGCATGAACCAGATGCACGGCCGCTTCGCCATCGCCAACGAAGACTTTCTCTATGTCCTCTCCACGTTCGTCTTCGAGCCGATCCGCTGGAATGCCCGCTTCGGCTGGAGAGTTTTTTGCGAACAGGAACGGCTGGCGATGTTCTATTTCTGGCGCGAGGTCGGCCGCCGCATGAATATCCAGGATCTGCCTGCCGACTACGCTTCGTTTGAAGAATTCAACCGGGAATACGAACACAGGCATTTCTGCTTCACCGAGTCCAACCAACGTGTCGGCGCCGCGACGCGGGAAATGTTCGCGAGCTGGTTCCCGCGCCTGCTGCGGCCGGTCATTCGGCCCGGCATTCATGCGCTGCTGGACGACGAGGTGATCCGCAGTTTCGGCTTCCCGCAGCCCTGGCGCGTCACGCGCTGGCTGCTTGGCGGCGGTCTGAGAATGCGCGCCGTGCTGCTGCGCTGGCTGCCGCGCCGGGGCAAGCCTTTCCTGCGGACCGCCATGAAACATCGGACCTATCCGGATGGATACCAAATCGAGAAGCTGGGACCGCCCTAAGGCAGGGATGACGCCGCGATCGCGGCGGCCGACTGCTTGGCCTTGGCGGCGCAGCTCCTATGCTATCTTCAGCCCGACCGTTGCTTATGTCCGCGCACCTTAACTCACCTGGAGGTTCTCTCATGCGCAATTGGTTCAAGGTCTTCGTCCTGGTGGCGGGTCTTTGCATTCTGCCGGCCGCCCTGGCGGATGACACGCAGATCCCGGAAGGCTTTCAATCCCTGTTCAACGGTAAGGATCTGACCGGCTGGCAGGTGAATGACAAAGGCGACATGAAGGTTTGGGGCGCGGAGAACGGCGTTCTCTATGTCAACGGGTCAGGCGGCGGCTGGCTGATGACCGACAAGGAGTTCAGCGATTTTGAGCTCCGGCTTGAGTTCAAGATACCGCCCAAGGGGAATAGCGGCGTTGCTCTGCGCAGCCCCCTCAAAGGGGACCCGGCTTACGTCGGCATGGAGATCCAGATCCTGGACAACGATTGGTATCAAAAGAACTACAAGGGCCTCAAGGCGGTCCAGCACACCGGCGCGATTTACGGCGTCGTGCCACCGTCAAAAGACGTCACCAAGCCGGTAGGCGAATGGAACAAGTACCGCATCATCGTCAAGAGCCGGCAAGTCACGATCGAGCTGAACGGGACGACCATCGTGGATGCCGACCTCGACGACCAGAAAGAGCATTACAAGCAGCACCCCGGCCTGCAGCGGCAAACCGGCCATCTGGGGTTGCAGAGTCATGACGGCCGCGTTGAATTTCGCAATATTTATGTTAAACCGCTGTGAGCGCTCATCGGGCAGGAAGAGGCGTGGGAGATCCGCCTTCTGTTGGAAAACTGACCCACGGCTCGCGAACTTTAAGGAATTCCTCGAGCGCCTTCTCGCGAGCTTTCCGGTCGCCAATATGAATCAGGTGTATCGAAGCCATCGGTTCTCTCTCTTTCACAAGCAACAGCCAGCTGGCGAAACTATTGTAGCATTGCCAGCTAGTGGAGCGTACTTGATTCCAGCTTTACCTGCCCGCTCAGCACGACCGCATCAGCCCGGCCGCGTACCTTCCAGCCGGCGAACGGACTGTTGCGGCTCTTGGAACGGAATTGATTCGGATCAATCGTCCATTCAACGCCTGGGTTGATGATGGTTACATCCGCAATGGCGCCGCTGCGGAGCGTCCCGCGATCGATGCCGAGAATTCGCGCCGGGTGAAGCGTGAGCTTCTCGATGAGTTGCGGCCAGGTGAGATGTCCGGGCTCAATCAGCGCTAGCACACAGATCGGCAGCAGCGTTTCCAGGCCGATGATGCCGTTGGGCGCCTCGGTCAATTCGCGCATCTTCTTTTCTGGGGCATGCGGAGCATGGTCGGTGGCGATCACGTCCAGCGTGCCGTCCTTCAGACCCTCGATGATGCCCTGCACGTCGGCCTCGGTGCGGAGAGGGGGCGACATCTTGTAATTGCTGTCAAACTTACGCAGGCACTCATCGGTAAGCGTAAAGTGGTGCGGGCACGCCTCTCCTGTCACGGGCACGCCGCGCCGGCGGGCACGCCGAATCAGGTCCACACTGCCTGCGGTGGACACATGCAGGATATGCAACCGGCCGCCGGTCAGTTCCGCCAGAGCGATATCGCGGTGAACCATGACCTCCTCGGCGGCCGCCGGCATACCGCGCAGTCCCAGGCGCGTGCTCTCAAACCCTTCATTCATCACGCCGCCGCGCGTCAACTCCAGGTCCTCACAGTGATTGAGCACGGCCTTGTCGAACATGCGGCAATATTCCAGGGCGCGGCGCATGATCTCGGCACTTACCACCGGGGTGCCATCGTCGGTGAAGGCGACCGCGCCGCCTTCCACCAGCCCGCCCATCTCGGCCAGCTCCTCGCCCTTTCGGCCCTTGGTGATGGCGCCAACCGGAAACACATTGGCATTGCCGGCCCGCGCCGCCTGCAGGTAAACAAATTCCGCCGACGCCTGGCTATCGAGCGCGGGCTCGGTATTCGGCATGCAAGCGACCGAGGTCACGCCTCCGGCCAGCGCTGCGGCAGTTCCGGTGGCGATGGTCTCGTCTTCTTCGCGCCCTGGTTCGCGCAGGTGCACGTGCATGTCGATCAGGCCGGGACAGACGATTTTCCCGGCGGCGTCAAGCGTCCGATCGGCCTGAAGCTGAGGATGCGGTCCGGTGCCGAGAATATTCTCGCCGCGAATCCACAGATCGGTGACCTGGTCGATGGCTTGCGACGGATCAATGACTCGACCGTTGGTGATGCGAAGCGTCTTCATGGGACAATCGGCATTACTCTTCGGCGACTTGCTCCCCGCACAATAAAGTCAGAACGGCCATTCTTACCGCCAGGCCGTTCGTGACCTGCTGGAGAATCGCCGAGTGCGGACCGTCCGCGACGTCCGGAGTGATTTCCACGCCCCGGTTGATCGGGCCCGGCGCCAGCAACAGCAGATCGGGCTTACCGAGCTTCAGGCGCTCGCTATTCATCCCGAACAGGCGGGCGTACTCGTGAATCGAGGGGAACAGCCCGTGCCGTTGCCGCTCGAACTGGATGCGCAGCATGTTGATAACGTCGCAGCGCGGCAGAATATCCTCCAGGCGGTGAGAAATTTCCACTCCCAACCGGCTGATGCTCATCGGGATCAGCGTCGGCGGACCGCAGACAATCACGTGGGCGCCGAGTTTCAGGAGGCCGTGAATGTTGCTGCGCGCGACCCGGCTATGCGAGATGTCGCCCACCAGCGCGACCGTGAGGCCTTCCAGCCGGTTCTTGGCACGGCGAATCGTAAAAATATCGAGCAGCCCCTGGGTCGGGTGTTCGTGGGCGCCATCCCCGGCGTTGATGACGCTGCAATCCAGGTTCTGGGCCAGCAACAGCGGCGCGCCCGGAGCCGTGTGCCGGACGACCATGATATCGACGCCCATCGCCTCGATATTCTTGGCGGTGTCGATAAACGTTTCGCCCTTGCTGAGACTGGAACCGCTCGGGCTGAAGTCAATGGTGTCGGCGCTCAGGCGCTTGGCCGCCAGGCCGAAACTCGTGCGCGTGCGCGTGGATGGCTCAAAGAATAGATTGGCGACTACCTGGCCCTTGAGCGTGGACAGCTTTTTGCGGCGGCGCTGGCTGACCTCCACGAGGCTGTCGGCCGTATCCAGAATCGTCTCAATCTCGGCGCGGCTCAGATCTTCCAGATCGAGCAAATGGCGGCGCGTCCATACCGCGGCTTTCGGTTCACGGACGGCAACTTCGGCGTTCACGGTAAGACCCCCTCCCGCAGCAATACGCGGTGAAGCTCTGCAGCGCTGTCTTCTGATTACTAGCAGGATACCGATTGCATGGGCACTACGACAAGCAGATAAGCTTAAAACCGTCATCGACCGCACAAAGAAACCCGAAAGAGGAATGGCGCAATGACTTGCGATGGCTTCTAGATTCTTGCAGCCGAATTGTCCTTCCCCCCCGCGCGCCGGCTACAGGCCAGCTGAGAAATGTGACGTGGAAACCCTGTGATTGGCATTCGAGCTGCGACCAAGTACGCCATTGGCAACGCGCATCTGGTGTTTAGCACCAGATAGAGTAACATGGACAGCCATGTTGGGCACGCTGCCCCCCGCGGCTCAAAAAGCGTGGCAAACTGGCAAGCTCAATTTTTTTTCGGACGCAACACACATCGTTCTATGTGTTTATGGAAATAAATGAGTTTGCCAACCGTGGCAAACTCAGTTGGCAGACTGGCAAACTCATTTGCGTGATTCGCATCATAGCTCCCCTAGGAGGCTGCCAAAATGACGGAAAAGCCGGAACAGTACTGCTACGACTATCCTCGGCCCAGTGTGACCGCGGATGTGGTGGTGGTGACGCGGGAGACACATCCGCGCGTCCTTCTCATCCGTCGCAAGGGCGAGCCTTTCGCCGGCATGTGGGCCATCCCCGGCGGCTTCGTGGAGATGGACGAGCCTCTGGAAGCGGCCGCACGCCGCGAGTTGAAGGAGGAAACGGGTGTGGAGGTGAAGCAATTGGAACAGCTCGGCGCCTTCGGGGACCCCCAGCGCGATCCACGCGGCCGGACGATCAGCATTGTCTATCTTGGCCACGTCGAGCCTGGTCAGGTAACTCCTCGGCCGGGCGACGACGCCGCCGAAGTCGGCTGGCACTCGCTCGCGAAGTTGCCGCCACTGGCTTTCGATCACGACAAGATTCTGGCACGAGCCCGCGAATTCCTTGGCTGAGAAGTGCAAAACCGACTTGCGCAGAAGCGGCATCCCTCTAGCGAATGAAGGCAAGCAGATCGCTCATGGTCACATACTCGATGCCGATCTGTTGCCCCTCTGCCTTGGCCTTGGCCTGAAAGAGATCGGCCGCCGGCACATCGATCCCGGCACTCGCGTCCTCGACAATCAGGACGCGGAATGCCGCGCGGCGCAGATCGCGGGCCGAGAAGAAACAGCAGATATTCGTGGCAATCCCACACACGATCACCGTGGTCACGCCCGAACCACGCAGGGCGGCAGCAAACCCGGGATGCTGGGCGGTGACTGCATAGGCCTCAAAATCCCGGTCATAACCTTTCCGCCAAATCGTGTGAAAGCGGGCCGTATGCAAGCCGGGCACAAACTCAGCCCCAGCGGTGCCCGCGACGCAATGGGGCGGATATACGTTATCTTGCCTCCCCAGGAAACTGCGATGGTCCGGCGGATGCCAATCCTGGCTGGCATCGATTCGGACCCACGGTAGGGCCAGAAGCCGGTTGACATTCGGAACGATGTCGAGACCGCCCGGCACGGGCAACTCCTGTGGACAGAGTGTGGTGAAACCTTGCTGCACATCGACGACCAGCAAGGACGGCTCGTGAAGAAGCACACGCGTCATGTTGCAATGCTCGCTTCCGCTCATTTCGCTGCTAGCGAGGTTAGCCATGCATATAATAACGCGCGCAGGCAACCGGGAAGGATTTCATCATGGCTCTGCGGATGCATCGCATACAGGTCTGGTCAAGCGAGATCGAGGATCGACCGGGAGCCGCAGCGGCCAAGCTCGAGCTGCTCGCCCGCGCGGATGTGAATCTGGAATTCGTCTTCACGCGTCCGGTTCCCGGAAAACTGGATCGCGTGGCCATGTTTCTCGCTCCGATCATGGGACCGGAGCAGGCACAGGTAGCCCATCTCGCCGGTCTGGCGCCGGCCCGCGACCTGACCATGCTCTGCGTAGAAGGGAGTAACCGGGTTGGCATGGGTTATGAGATCATGAGCCGTCTGGCGATTGCCGGCATCAACTTGCGCGGCCTGTCCATTTCCACCGTGGGCGACCGGTTCGCTGCGTATCTGGCTCTTGATTCTGAGGACAGCATCACGCAGACGATCCAGGTGCTTGCGAATCTTGAAGCGTGACAGGAAACTGTTTTTTCACTACTGAATACTGAATGTAGAAGGTACCCTGAGTTCCTTTGAAATTGAATATTCAGGATTCAATATTCAGTATTTCTTTCATTCCAACCTAATAAGCTTTGGCGAATACAACCCGGCCCTCCGACGGTTTGCCGGTCACCATGCACTTGCCTTTTTCGTTCGCGCGGCTGAAGGGGATGCAGCGGATCGTGGCCTTCGTTTCGGCGGCGATGCGATCCTCCGTTTCCCGTGTGCCGTCCCAATGCGCCCACAGGAAACCGCCCGGCTCATCAATCTTTTTCTTGAACTCCTCGTAAGAATTGACTTCAAAGCTGTTGGCATCGCGAAACTGCCTGGCGCGCTCTCGCAGGTCTGTCTGCATGGCGCGCAGCATCTCCACAATGCGCGTGGCGGCGGCGCTGAGCGGAACGCCCATTTCCTTTTTCTCCTTGGGCA
>DASZFN010000060.1:0-18690 GCA_035939715.1 Gemmataceae bacterium
CAGGCTTCCGCGTTGATGGAAAAGGGAATCACGCCCGGCGACGGAATATGCTGTTTCACGGACGCCCAAAGTCCCGTCTCGGTCAGTTTGCGCGGAAAGCCGGCTGACGTGTCCTGGATCGATGTGTTTGGCGCGAGCTGATAGATGCCGCCCGCATCGTCGTAATCCAGGAAATACAGCTCGCCGTCATGGTCCTCGCCAAAGGCGACGATGCGCTGGGTCCCCTGAGCCAGTTCGCGATGCCAGGTAATCTTGTCGCCCTCGAAGCGCGTGCCCCACAGCTTGCGCGTGACCCAATCGCCGCAGATGTAGGCGCCGGCGAGGTCCTTGAGCCGCTTGCCATGATAAACGTAGCCGCCGGTGATCGAGGCCGCTTCGGTGTGCGGGAAGTCGAGTGCCGGGGGCAGAATCGGCGTGGGGCCGCGCTTTGCTTCCGGCCGCACCTGCTGCCGGCCCTCCATGACCGACCAGCCATAGTTGCCGCCGCGCTGCACGCGATAGATCATTTCCCATAACTCCCAGCCAACATCGCCCACCCACAGGTCTCCGGTAATGCTGTCAAAGCTCATGCGCCAGGGATTGCGGAAGCCGTAGGCCCAGATTTCCGGGCGTGCGCCTGGAGTTTTGAGAAAGGGATTATCGGCGGGGACCGCATAAGCTTTGCCGGGAGCGGCATGATCGACATCGATGCGCAAGATGGAGGACAGCAGGTCGCTCAGATCCTGCCCGGTGTCCAGGGCATCGGGTGGGTTGGGGCTAGCGCCGTCGCCGGTGGAGATATAGAGACAGCCATCCTTGCCGAACTTGAGATCGCCGCCGTTATGGCCGCCCGCCAGGAAAGTGAACAGAATTTGCTCGCTCTTTGGATCGCACCGCGGCGGATCGGTGTCGGAAACACGAAAGCGCGACACCCGCGAGCCGTCCGGCAATTGCTCGCCGTCCTTTTTGCTATCGAGGACGTAGCAAATGTAGCAGTAGCGGTTCTTGGCGAACAGCGGATGGAAGGTCAGGCCGTAGAGGTTGCCCACGCCTTTCACCTTGTTCTTGTCCCAACTATGCAGCTCGGCGGTCAAATCGAAAAACAGGTCCGGCTTGCTGCCAGCCTGGTCCCTGGGGAACGAGTAAATCTTGCCGGCCTGCTCGCCCACGAACAGGCGCTCGGTGCCCGGCGCGCTGGTAATGAGCAGCGGGTTCTTGAAGCTCAGTTTCGGGAACACGCGCTCGATGCGATACGGCGCCGGCGGCTCGGGGGAGCCGGTGATGTGCGAAGTTGTCCAGGGAGTGCGCCTGGCGATGCCGTAGGGACGTGTTGCCGGCGGTGTGCCGGCGAGGGTACTCGTGGATGCATGGCGAAGGACCTCGACGAATCCGAGCAGCAATAACAGCGCCGCGGCGGCTGAAGCGGAGTTTTTCATGATTCTAGTTTAGCGACAAATGCGACTCTACGAATGAGGAAGGTGGAATTTCAAACTGACCTACCGGAAGGTGCTGCTGAGCCCCATTCATGGGGCTTTTCGCGGAGCGTCTTAGGCCCGCCGTTGACGGCGGGTCGTTGGAGCATGGCATTGCCGACGCAGCCCCGTTCACGGGGGTTCTCGGTGTGCGGCTTGAGCCAAACGAGCTGGCACATCGGCTCAAGCCCTACCGCGAGAAACCCCGTGAACGGGGTTCAACAAAAATATCACTGTGCCCTGCGACCCCGCCGTCAAACGGCGGGTCTAAGACGCTCCGCGAAAAGCCCCGTGAACGGGGCTCAGGAACATTTTCGCGCCATCAGGATCATGCTGGGCCTGGCGTCTCCTTGAAGAATCCGCCTCCGTTCGATACGCTCCCCGTATCCGCACCTCCGCGTGCGCTTCTCGGACGCAACCCTCGGCAGACCCAAGGTGAGATGAGTGTTCCTGGTCGCTAGTCAATTCGCGCAGCCTCTGCTGGCCATCGGCGCTGCGGCGGGGGCGTTGTCGGCGGGGGGAGCGATGGTCCTGGTGGCGGGACTGTGGCTTCCCTTTGGACCGGGGGCGCGACGGCGGCGCGCCTTTCGCCGGGCCCAGCGGCGCTTTCAACAAGGGGCCTGGCAGGAAGCGCTCGTCCTGGTCCGGGAGCAGCAGCAGAACGGCCGTCTGCCACTAGCGTGGGCCGGGCGGCTGCGCAACCTGGAAGGAGAGTGCCTGCGCCTGGCCGGCGAGCAGGCTATTCAGGAGCAACGCTTCGAGGAAGGCCTGGAGCATTGGCTCGGTTCCGCCCGCCTGCTCGGTCTGGAGGAGGGCGAGGCGCGCAGCCGGGTGCTGGAGGCGATGCTGGACAATGTCCGCCGGCTGTTTGCCGGCAACGCTGCGGCCGATATCGAAGCGGCCATCCAGCTGGCCGAGCGCGTGCTGGCGCTGCAGACGCCCTGTGCCGAGGCAGCCTTCTGGCAAGGCTTGTGCTTCGTGCGACAGGAAAGGAATGACCTGGCTCTGCAGGCGCTGCGTGCGGCTCATGACACAGCGGACGACGGTTTCTTCGATCCCGCTTTCTACCTGGGCACGTTCTTGCTGCGACACGGCTCCGCTCGGGAGGCAGTGCGTTATCTATCGGAAGCGAATCGCCTGGCCCCGTCCGCTCCTGTGGCAGCCTGGCAACTGGGCGCGGCGATTCTCGCGGCCAACGGCGACAGTCAGGTGGCCGCCCGCGCCCTGCAGAAGGCGCGCGAACGCCTGAGCGCTTTACGCAAAAACGAAAACAGCACGAAACGCGTGTGGCTGGATAGTCTTCCCGAAGGAAAGTCCTACGTCCGGCGCCTGTCGTTGAAATACACGTTCGCCTGCCCGCTGCTGGGCAACCATGTCTCGATCATGCTCCGCGAGGTGCAGCTCAGTCTCGGCCAGGCCTATTATCGCCACGGCAGTTTTCCAGAGGCGGTGCAGCAGTACACCAGCGTACTGCAGGAGAGCCCGCCGACCGTACCGGTGCTGCGCGGCCTGGGCCAGGCGCTGGCGCGGCTGGAGCGCTACGAGGAAGCCTACAACCATTTGCGCGCCGCCTATGACCGTGAGGGGACCCGGAATCCGTTCACCGCGGGGTACCTGGCGCTGTGCGCGGCCAAGGGTAAGCCGACGGCCGCGGAGGACAGGGTCAAGAATGTGCAATGGGCACTCGGCCTCATTTCTCAGTTTGAGGTCCGCGACGACGGCGAGTGGGCAGAACTTTGCAACGCCATCCATGCCGAGGCGCGGGGCCTGGATTTGCCGATTGCCGCAGACGACCAGGTGCGGCTGTGCGAAGCGCTGGCATCCGTTGCGGCGGCGGACTGTGCTGCTGCTGCGGCTTACGAGCACCTGGCGGCGACTTTTCCGGAGCGTGTGCGCGCGGAATATGCCTGGCTCCATTGCCGCGCCGTTCAAACGCAACGCTGCGGCGGCGCGCACGAACTGGATCTCTTCGCGCGCACCTTCCAGGATGAAGCGCCGGCGCGCGCCTTCTTTGCGGAGAGGCATTGGGACTTCGAGGACATGGAATACGCCTACCTGGAGCGCTCGGCGGCGCGGCGCCCGGGAAGCTTCCCCGAAGTCATCGCTCCTGAATATCCGGCACGGGGCGAGACCTTGCTGCTGGGGCGCTCGCGCCGCTTGGAGCAGACAGCGGACAATGCTGGCGCGCTTGACAGCGCTGAGGTTCTCCTGCTGCTGGCGCCGCGGAGCGCGGCGGCGCGCGATCGGCTGGCCCAGCTTCATTTTCGACAAGGAGATCTGGAGCGTTCGCTGGCCCTGTTGGCCGACTGGCATGAGCTCGAGGCCGACAAGCCGCTGCCGCTGATTCGCCTGGCCGTGGTCGAACATGCTCGGGGCAATCGCGATGGCTACACTCGCGCCATTGAGCAGGCCCTGGAGCGCGCCCAGGGAAAAGCACGAGCCATGGCGGCGTTTCTAGGCGCGCGTCTGGGGTTGGCCGACTTACTTAGAGATCAGACGGGTGAGCCGAACGCCGCTTCGACGCAAGGGCAGAAGGTTAGCCACTGGCTCAGCGTATGCCTGGAGGAGGATCCCGAGCACAAGGACGCGCTTTGGTGCCTGGCGGCCTGCCATGCTCTGCGCGGCGATCGGCAGAACCTGGCGGACCTGTCCCAGCGCCTGCAGCAATCGGGCAATACCGACGCGCGATTCCAGTTCATGGCGGCCTGCAGCCACCTGGCTGCGGGCGCTACAACGAATGCCGTGGAGGCTTCAGCTCACGCGGAGAGCTTGGATGCGACCCTGGCTCCCGAAACGGCCTATCTGCGCGGTTTGAGCCACGCGCGCGCCGGCGAGCAAGCTGCTGCGGCCAACGAGTTTGCGAAAGTGGCCCAGGTGGTGAACAGCCCGTCGCGCCAGCATGCCCAGGCACGCCTCGGTCTCATGCGCTTTGGACAAGGAGATTACGAGACAGCGATTGCTTGCTGGCAGACGGTCGATCCGGCGCGGCGTGCCGCCTGGGGACTGGAAGAGCCGTTGCGCGCCACCGTGTTTTTGTCCGCTCTGCAGGCCTTCCAGGCAAACGAGCCCGGCCGGGCTGCGCAGCGCTTGCGCGAGGCCGGCCGCCTGGGCTATCGCGACCAGAGTCTGGGCGGGCTGCTGATGCTCGCTCTGATGCGCGAAGGCCAGAGGCTTCTCCGCCAAAGCAACAAACTCAGCGAGGCGGACGGGGACGCGCTGGAAGCGGCCGCGCGTCTGTTTGAGCAAGCCCTTAACGCCGGCAGCAAGCAGCCGGAGACGGCCTACCTCCTCGCCCTCGCCCGCAAGCGGCAAGGCAAGTGGCGGGAAGCACGCAGCGCCTTTCGCAAAATCAGTCAGCCTGACCCTAACGTCCACCTGCAACTCGGCATCCTGTCCTTGCGCGAAGGTCAGTTGGCCCAGGCGGAGCAGGAGCTTTCCGCCGCCTTTGACCTGGAGCCTCAATCGTACGCGCTCGGCTGGAACCTGCTCAGGACACGGCTGTCGTTGGGCCAGACCGACGGCTGTGTGCCGCTGCTGACACGGCTCGGCGAACTGGCGGCCAACGTACATGACCAACGGCTCTTCAAGCAGCTTCAGCAGCTAATGCCGGGCGCCGCTGCGGACAGCCAGGCCGCTAGCATACTGGCGGAGATGAACGGAGTGGAGGAGGAGCGGCTCCTGGACTTGCTCCGCAGCCTGGGCAATCCGGACCTGGCGAGCGCTCTTCTGCAGAATTGGACTGCGGCCCGAACCGGCGCCCAGGAAGCGCGCTTTGCCGCCCTGCTGGTCAAGGGCAAGCGCCTGCTGGAGCGTTGCGATTGGCACGGCGCCGAGCAGTTGCTCAGCCCCCTCAAGGAGACCGAGGCGTCCCCGGAGATGCAACGCCTGTTGCTGAACTTTCTGGGCTGTTGCTGTTGCCTGAGTCAGGATTTTGAGCGTGGGCTTTGGCACTTCCAGGCGGCCTTGCGGCTCGACAAGAACGATCCCTGCGTGCAGCAAAATCTGGCCCTGGTGCACGAATGGCTGGGTAAACACGCCGAGGCGCAGCCCTCGTGGAACAGCTATTTCGAGAACCTGCCGCGGCGCGCCAGCGCTCCTTCCCTTCCCGTGGACTATCGCGACCGGCTCGCCTTTGAGGGCTTCTCCCGGCTCGCGACGCTCTATGCGGACAAGGAGCAGTGGCCCGCCGCGCTGGAGTTCGCACAGCGGGCCCATAATCTCCGGCCCAACGATGCGGACACTCTGGAAAAATTGTTCCACCTGTACACGCAGGCCGGCCGCACCGACGAGGCACGCCGCGTGCTGCGCAAGCTGCGGCAGGCCCGGCCTGGCGACGCCGAGGTCGAACTCTTTGAGATCGACCTCGTCAAGGTCCGCAACCTGGACAGCATCGACGGCATGATCGCCAATATTGAAGAGGTCCTCAAGCGGAACCCCAACGATGCCCGCGTCGAGGTGCGCGTCAATGTGATGGCGGTCAACATCCTGCCGGCGTTCGAACGCATCTTCAACCAGCTCGCCGATCAGCTGGCCCGGGTTGCCAACCAGGTGCGTTATCTGCCGAAGTATCAGATCGACTGGTCGGCGGTGCGCGAGGTGTCGCGCGATCTGCGTCAGGAGTTTCAAAGGCTGCGCCGCCTGTGCAACCGCTGCGCCGCGCTGATCAAGGACGACGAGCCCCGCCGCCGGCTTGCCGAACTGTGCACGCGCTGCGAGCGCAAGATGGACCAGTGCCGTTCCCTGGTTGGAGGTTAAATCATGGCTGAGCCGCAAGAGCCCGTCGTGCTGGAACTGGCGCCGCTGCCGCGCGAGCAGATCGGGCCGTTTCTGCTGCTGGGCGTGGACAAGGATGCGACCGGCGAGGCCATTGAGGCCAGTTGGGCACAGCGGGTCATCTGGGCCCGGAAGAACCAGATCCGCACTCCGCTGGGAGACATCAACTGGGCGCGTGAGGTGATCACCGATCTGGAACGCCGTGTCCGCGCCGATTTGACCAGCCTCAACACCGATATCGCGGACGGCCTGCGGCAGCGCCTGGCGAAGGAGTATGAAGCGCCGCCCGAAGGGGGTGTGAAGTGGCCGGTGATCGACAGGGAAAAGCCGGTTGAAGATTATGCTCCGCCGACCGAGATTCCGGACATGAAGGCGGTGCAAGCGTCCATCGTGCTGCCGGAATTGTCCGAAGAAGTGCCGGCGGTGCTGCCGCTATTGAAGAACTTTGTGCAAGAACCGCTGGATCCCTGGTCGTTAAGTTTGTGAAATAAATGGGGAAGTCAAGCAGGATCATGTCCCATGAATGCCGACGAGTTGCCTAGCTATCCATTGCCGGAAACCCAGCCGGCTCCGCTTCCGACTGCCGCGGCCAAGGGGAATGCCACCCTGGGCGCCTCGTCCATTTATCGCTTATGCGAGGAAGTCATCGCCTTGCGCGAGACGAACAGCCGCCAGCACAAGCTATTCGAGCAGACCCTGGCCAAGACCCGCGACGCCATGCAGACCAGCTTCAACAGTTTCGCGGCCGATACGCAGCGCGCCTACCAACAACTCCGGCAAGAGATTCACGGCGAGAAGCGCACCAGCCTCACCCTCTTGAACGAGTTGATGGAGCTGGGTTTTGACCTGGAGCGAATCATGGCGGCGCGGCCACGGCTCGAAGACCAGGAGGCCCTCGGCCGCTGGATGGAGACGATTGAAGTGGAGACGCGCAAAGTGCAAGCCGCCCTCGTGCGCCACGGCTTGCACCCGTACAACGCCGTCATCGGCTCGGCCTATAACCCCGCCCTGCACGAGCGCGTGGGCAGCCGCCGCGTCGAAGGCATGGACGCTCTGCGCGTGGCCGAAGAAGTGGAGCATGGCTACGCCAGCCAGCAGCCGGAGTTCGTCCTGCGCCGGCCCAAGGTCATTGTCACGGAATGAGACACGCCAACCTAAAGCGCCAGTTTTGAAGTTGTGCTTTTTGCAGATCCAAATTAGGACCCCTGCCGACTTGTTCGGCAGGTGAAACAGTTCGGCGGCTAGGAAGGCTCGACCAAGTTCGCTCCGACCCCTGCCGGCTCGCCCGGCAGGTGAAGCAGTTCTGCAGCTAGCCAACCACGGCTTATCCGCGTATTCTCTCCTCTGTTCCAACTGAGCCCGCACCATGCCTCCCATCCCTCTGTATCGATCGACGGACCTACGTCCCGCCTATCAACTCCGCTATGGCTGGACGGGATGGCCGTCGAACGAACCATTTCCGACCGACCTCATTGCCGCCGCCCTGCCCGCCATCGCTCCAGAATGAGAAAGCGATGGCCTTCGTGTTCTGGAATCGTTGCTGAGTCCCCAGCAGATTCAGCTGACGCTGAGCGCGACCCCCACAACTAGATCCCGTAACGTTGGCAGCTCGTGTCAAAGGAAGGATTCAGCATCATTGCCGGCGGCGGGGCCAAGCCATTTCCTTTAGCCGCAAGGTTGGCGTACGGTCGCTCGGAGACCCTACCCGTGCCCACGTCGAGGCCTACATCCGCAGTCAGGTCGAGCATTACGATTTGGCGGACGCTCGGTTCAGGGAAGCGCTGAAAGCCTTCACCATTGATCGACCGGAGATCGATCTATCTCAGCCAAGCGAGACAAATAGCGGAAGGTACTGGTACAACCTGCATCTTGTGCTGGTGGTGAGTGAACGGTTCCGCATCGGCGAGCCGGCTACGCTGGCGAAAATCCGCGATGGAGCGCTGCGGATCTGCACCAGGAAGGGTTATTGGCTGTCCACTGCCGCAGTCTTGCCGGATCATCTCCATCTCGCGCTCCGAGGCAATATCCGGCAATCGCCCGAAGCGATCGCGTTGTCATTCTTGAACAACCTGGCGTTTATGTTGGGTCAAAGGCTGTGGTGGGAGGCAGGCTATTATGCCGGAACGTTCGGGGAATATGGGATGGCGGCGGTGAGGTCCAAGACGACTTAGCTGCAGAACTGCTTCACCTGCCGGACGAGCCGGCAGGGGTCAGGAGATGCTCTTCGAGAAATGCTAGCGCACCGCGCCGCCATTGATGCGTATGATCTGTCCGGTGATGAAGGCCGCCCCCGGTGAAACCAGCCAGCGCGCGGTCCGCGCGACATCCTCAGGCGTGCCCCAGCGCTGGAGCGGCGTCTCGCGCACGACGCGATCTTGCCAGGTTTGAGAAGCCTTCTCACCCCACGCGGTCCGAATCCATCCCGGGGCCAGGCAGTTCACGCGTACCTCCGGCGCCAGTGTCAGTGCCAGGCTTTTGCTGAAGGCCATCACGGCCGCCTTGCTGGCGGCGAACAACTGACCGCTGTCGCCTGCCATGCCGGTTTCGGCCTGGTCCCAGCCCATGTTGAGGATGACGCCCTGGCCCTGCTCTTTCATCATGGCGCCCGCCAGGCGCGACAGCAGCATGGTCGCCGTCACATCGACCGCCAGCAGCTCCCGGAGCTTGAATTCAAACGGCAGCTCAGCCGCCTCCCCCGTGAGCGTGTCCGCGCCGGCATTGTTCACCCAGATATCGATGCGCCGCCACTCGCGCCAGGCCTCCTTCACCAGTTGCCGGCATTGCTCGCGATCGCGGAGATCGGCCTGAATGAGCTGGCTGCGCACCCCGAGGGCACGGACAGCGCCAGCGACTTCTTCGCCCGCGCTGACCGACTTGCGGCAATGAACGACCACATCGGCGCCGGCCCCGGCTAACTCCAGGACAATGGCCTTGCCGATGCCGCTGGAAGAACCCGTCACCACGGCCCGGAGCTTTTTAAGTTCATGGCCCTGCCACTCGAATGGCGGCTGCACCTTGCGCAAGAGCTCGCGAATGGTCAAACCCAGGATCGGATGAACAGCCTTGGGGGCGATCTCCGCCAGCGGCTCCAGGACAAAAAGCCGTTCCTGCAGGCGCGGGTGCGGAACCGTAAGGTTTTCCTCGTCGATGACCTGGTCATCAAAGAGCAAGAGATCGAGATCGATCGTGCGCGGTCCAAAGCGCTCCTGCCGCTGCCGGCCCAGTTGCGCCTCCACCTCGAGCAGCGCCTGCAGAAGCTGGCGTGGCGTCAACCGCGTTTCCACACGCGCGGCGGCGTTGAGATACAGGCCCTGCCCCGGCGGCCCGCCCACCGGTTCGGTCTCATAAAAGGACGAGGTCTGCTTCACAACAATGCCGGGCCGATCCTGGAGCGCTTGCAGCGCGGCCAGGAGATTGGCGTTGCGGTCGCCGAGGTTGCTGCCCAGGGCTATGAAGGCGGTGCTCATGCCAGGCTCCGTAGATCAGGATTCTGACCCCGGCCTAGAGTCATTTCAAATTTGTCAATAAATTTGCTTGACGCCGGTATTTTCAAGAGTATTCTAACAGGTGGTACGAGACAATTTGCAAAAGCCGGCGCACGGAATTGGGCTCAACAATGTGGTCGTTGCGGCGGCTGAGCTGAAACATGCTCAACCCGAACGGCGGCCGTTCACCGGAATGCCAGCTTTGAGGTGAGGTAAGCTCAACTCCCGCTACGTCGGCCGGAAAGCCCGCTGCTCGGTTGGATTTCGGCTTATACGGTCTTCGTTAGGCTCCAGCGCTCTACCCGCTGCCCCCGGAGAAACCTGATAAGTTAGCACCGATCCGACCCCCCAGCGGGCTTTAGCTGTTTTCGGGCTTTTCCTTCTGCATTCCGATCTCCCCATCCTACTCCGGCTTGCAAGGTTTGTTAGTACCATAACCATAACTTGGTACGCGAACGTCTCCTTGGTCTTGCTTGTCTTGACGGGCGGTGCTCCCTTTGTGTGGGAGACCAGTGACTTCTCGTAGTTGGCTTCGGCCTCGTAGCCGGGCTTGACTTTGCGAGAAGCACCGATCCGGAGAACGTCGCCATGAGCAACTGGAAGCATTGGGCCTTGCGGCTCCTCGCTTGGTTGCGTCTCGTGTTTGGATTTGGGAGGACGGAGATGATCACCCTACGACTACCCGATGGTTCGACCAAGCAGGTTCCCGAAGGAAGTCGCCCGCGTGAGGTGGCCGAGAGCATCGGCAAGCGCCTGGCCCAGGCCGCCATTGCCGCCAAGGTGAACGGCGCCATCCTCGATCTCGATCGTGAACTGCCGGCAGGCAATGGCGAACTTTCCTTTCAGCTACTCACCGACAAGGATCGCGAGGCGCTCGATGTGCTCCGCCATAGCTGCGCCCACGTCATGGCCCGCGCCGTGATGCGCCTGTTCCCGGGCGTGCAACTGGCGTTCGGGCCGACCATCGAGAACGGATTCTACTACGACATCGATGCGACGCCGCCCATCAAGGATGAGGATTTCCCGCGCATCGAGGAGGAAATGCGCCGCATCGTCAAGGAAGCCGAGCCTTTCGAGCGCTTTGAGCGCCCCACCGGCGAAGCCCGCGCCTTGTGCGACGACCTGGGTCAGGGTTACAAGGTCGAGCACATCGACGACGATCTCAAGCAGTATCCGAGCCTGAGCTTCTACCGGCAGGGTGAATTCATTGACCTGTGCCGGGGCCCGCATATTCCTAACGCCGGTAAGATCGGCGCGTTCAAACTGCTGAGTATTGCGGGAGCGTATTGGAAGAACGACGCCAGCCGCAAGCAACTCCAGCGGCTCTACGGCACCGCCTTCTTCAGCCAGAAGGAACTGGACGCCTATTTGCATCAACTTGAAGAAGCGAAGAAACGCGACCACCGCGTGCTCGGCAAGCAGCTACGGCTCTTCACCATCAGCCAGGCGGCAGGCTCAGGTCTTGTTTTGTGGATGCCAAAAGGAGCGATCATTCGCGGCATACTTGAGACCTTCATCAGGGAGGAGCTGGTCAAGCGCGGCTACCAGCCGGTTTACACCCCGCACATCGGCCGGCTCGAGCTATATCGCACCAGCGGCCATTTCCCTTACTACCGCGATGCGCAATATCCGCCCATGTACCATCACCCGGCCGGTTCTGCCCTCGATCTCGCGCAACACCGGCTGGCGGCCGGACTGCTCGATGAGAAACACGAACAGGACATGGCCCAGTTCATGGCGTTGACTCATTTCCATGTCCCCGGTTACGCCGAGGCAAAAAGCCCCGAAGCCAAACTGGAGGCGGTCCATCAATATGTGCTGGGCGTCCTCAAGGCGATGGACGTGGACATGACGGCCTACGACAAGGCGGCCAATGCGGAGCAACGCGCGCAGGCACTGCTGGCCTGGTTGCGCGACCAGGAAGGCTACCTCCTGAAACCGATGAATTGCCCGCATCACATTCAAATCTACAAGGCCGAACCGCGCAGTTACCGCGACCTGCCCGTTCGCCTGGCGGAGTTTGGCACCGTTTACCGCTACGAGCAGACCGGTGAACTATCCGGCATGACGCGCGTCCGCGGCTTCACCCAGGATGACGCCCATCTCTTCATCACGCCGGAACAGACCGAAGCGGAGATGCGCGCCAATATTGAGCTGGTGCTGTTCGTGCTGTCCAGTCTCGGCCTTGACGACTATCGCGTGCGCGTCGGCCTGCGCGCGCCGGGCAGCGGCAAGTACGTCGGCAGCGAGGAAGATTGGAACAACGCCCAGCGCGTTCTGGTCGATATTGTGCGCGGATTGGGGATGAACTACACCGAGGAGGTGGGCGAGGCCGCCTTCTATGGCCCGAAGATCGACTTTGTGGTGCGCGACTGCATCGGCCGCGAATGGCAGCTCGGCACCGTGCAGCTCGATTACAATTTGCCCAAGCGCTTCGAGCTGGAATACATCGGCGCCGACAACCGCGCCCATCGGCCGGTGATGATCCATCGGGCGCCCTTCGGCTCCATGGAGCGTTTCCTGGGTATTCTCATCGAGCACTTCGCGGGCGCCTTTCCGCTCTGGCTCTCCCCGGAGCAGGTCCGCGTCCTGCCGGTCAGCGAGAAGTTCAGCGATTACGGCAAGAAGGTCGAGGCTGAACTGAAGGCGGATGGCTATCGCGCGACCGGCGATTATCGCCCCGAAAAGATCGGCTTCAAGATCCGCGAAGCTCAGCTGGAGAAGATTCCCTACATGTTGGTGGTCGGCGAAAAGGAGCAAACCGCCAACTCCGTGGCCGTCCGGCACCGCGTTGACGGCGACCTGGGAAGCATGTCTTTGCCCGAGCTGGTCAATCGTTTCCACAAAGAGGCGCAAGAAAGGCGCATTCGCTAGACCAAGATGGCCAACTGGCCATGTTGACCGCGTCCCGCCAAGACCTACTGTAGTTGGCGGGCGGGCGGACAAATAGATAAACTGGGTAAACATTGTGGTCATACGTGGCCATGCGACTAACGGCATGAAAATGACCGCCTGTGAGTGTCGCAGCGCAGTGCAATCCATTCGTCATTAATCCTTCTCCCGCGCTTTCGGCGCGCCAGGACATTTCGCAACTCGTTTTCGGCCCGCGCGAACGATTCAGGCCACAGATGAATTCTGTCATTTCCCATGTCGGTCATCGCTTTCCCATCACCTGACCGCAGCAAAATTGAGCTAGGCTTGCAATGCCTGCCCTGGCAAATGGAACAGAGGCGCGGAGGTTCCGGAACCACCTCGGCGCAAGCATTCCTTCCAATGAAGAGGCAAGGAGCATGGCCGTATCCGCCGCTCATTCACTCCACGCCGACGAGGCCGAGAATCTGCGCGATACCCCGCGTTCGGGCGTCCGCGTTCTCGTCGTGGACGATAACCCCACCGAGCGCCGTGTCGCCGGCGCGATTGTCGAGAAGCTGGCCGGCTGCGAGGTGTATTATGCCCGGAACGGCCGGGAAGCCCTCGCCGTGGTTGAGCGCGAAAGACCCAGCATCATTCTCACCGATCTGTGCATGCCGGAGATGGACGGCCTGGAACTGGTTGCCTCCGTCCGCCGGCACTATCCGCGCGTGCCCGTCATCCTGATGACGGCGCGGGGCGGCGAGGACATGGCCGTGCAGGCGCTGCAAGAAGGCGCGGCCAGTTATGTTCCCAAGAAGAGCCTGCCGCAAGACATTGCCTCCACCCTGGAGCAGGTGCTCGCTGCCGCACATTCCAGCCAGCAAGAGCAGCAACTGCTCGCGTACCTGAATGCCCTGGAGCTGCGCTTCGACCTGGAAAACGACGTCACCCTGGTGCCGCCGCTGATCGCGCACTTGCAGGAGCACATCACGCGCTTCGGACTTTTCGATCAGAACGCCTGCCTCCGCGTCGGCATCGCCCTGGAAGAGGCGATCAGCAACGCCATCCACCACGGCAACCTGGAGCTTAGCTCGGATCTGCGCGAAGACGGCGGCGATACCTATGAGCATCTGGCCGAGGAGCGCCGCCATCGACCTCCTTACGGCGAGCGCCGCGTTCACATCAACGCCCGGCTGTCGCGCTCGGAAGCGGAGTTCAAGATTCTCGATGAAGGACCGGGCTTCGATCCTTCCGTCTTGCCCGATCCGACGGAGCCCGCCAACATCGCCAAGATCAGCGGCCGCGGCCTTTTGCTGATGCGGACCTTCATGGATGAGGTGCGCTACAATCGCTTCGGCAACGAACTGACCATGCGGAAACGCCGCACGGGCTCTGCGGGAGGACAGCCTTGCGGATCTTGATCGCCGAAGATGATCCCGTGTCGCGACGCGTGCTCGAGACGACCCTTCTCAAGTGGCGCTATGAGGTCGTCGTTACCACCGACGGCCAAACGGCGCTGGACGCCTTGCAAAAACCGGGCGGACCACAGCTCGCCATCCTCGACTGGATGATGCCCGAGTTGGATGGCCTGGACGTCTGCCGGCGGCTGCGCGCGGCGCCGCCCGCGCATCCTTTCTACCTGGTGCTGCTCACCGCCAAAGCCAATCGGGAGAATAAGATCGAGGGGTTGGAAGGCGGCGCCGACGACTTCCTCGCCAAGCCGTTCGATCGCGACGAGTTGCAGGCCCGGCTGCGCGTCGGTGTGCGCATGCTGGAAATGCAGCAAGCCCTGGCCGACCGCCTGCGCGAGCTGGAAGAGGCCATGTCCAGGGTCAAGCAGCTTCAGCGCCTCGTGCCGATCTGCTCTTATTGCAAAAAGATCCGCGACGACGGCAACTTCTGGCAGCAGGTCGAGTCCTACATGTCCGCGCACACCGAGGCACGCTTCAGTCACGGCATCTGTCCAGACTGCATGGAATCCATCGTCAAGCCGGAGCTGGAGCACTTTCACCAGAATCAAGGGCAGGCGCTGGCGGCGTCGTGACCGGCGTTTCTGCCGCGTTCCCGATTGGCATTAGCAGAGGAGCCGGCTGGTCTTCTCCGCTCGTTGCAGGCATTTCCGAGGTTACGATCTGCATGCGTAAGATAGGTGGCCCTATAGCGGTGGCGACCTGCACGGGCGGGGTAGACGGCTGCCCTTCTTGTTGCGGATTCCGCGGAGAAGCCGGCGGCTTGGCGCGCGGTCTCTCTTCCACAAGGCTCATGGAAGTCTGCCGGGGCGGTGTGCTCTTCATCAGGCAGTCGCAGAGCAAATGCACCACGCGGCCGCTCGTCTTCACGCGCCGGCTGCAAGCCGGGCATAGCCAGTTCCTGCGAACATCAAACCGATGCCGATGCCCCGGCCCCTTCATGAACCGTCTGCCTAACAGTAGGTCCCGGCTGCCGGACGGGACCTGACTCTGGTGAATCCACGGCAGGCAAGTCCCGTCCGGCAGCCGGGACCTACAGCGATCTCGTCTCTTATCGTTCCTACTTCTCTTCCGCGCTCATCGCCACGCAGAAGGGGGCGCAGGGAGTTTCCTTGGTGGTAGAGTAATCGATGGCCGTGATCTTCTTGTCCGGCTTCGGGTTTTCCCAGGTGGTCAGGTAGAGCCGAATTTTGGCATTCAAGCTCTTGGCGTACTCGTTCTCGCCTTTCCAGGCCACCTTGCTGCGGGACGGTTCGGGGGTGTCTTCATAATACCACCAGTCGCGCACGTCCTTGCCGAACACGATGGGAATGGTCACCGAGGTGCCGTCTTCCCAGTTGACTGTGTACTCGCCGACCACGGTGTCGTCGTCGGTGGAGTAGCCGGCGGCGTGGAGAATATGCAGCTTGGCAAGCTTCTTATCCACCTTGATGCCTTCGACCTTATCGGGCTTGTCCGTTATCATCTGGCTGCCAAGTTGAATCATGCCTTCGCCAATCTTGAACTTCACGCCCTCAAGCGTTTGCTCTCCCGCGGGCAGGGAGGCCAGATTGTTGCCCTCATTGTCCGTGTGGAAATTTTCCTTGAGCTTGTGGTTCGACTTGGGCTGCAAATCGATGTAGCTGAATTTCTTGTCGGCAGCTTTCTTTTCGGCCGGCTTGTCCTCCGCAGCCCAGGCCAGGGCCGCGACAAAGAAGCAGCAGAGACCGATTGACGTTACAAGACGACGCATGGTCCGTTCTCCTGTTGAACAAGATGGCTTTGCCCTACCGACGGGATCGCTGCATGCCCCTGACTGTACTTCCTTTCGCCCCCTGGGACAATAAGAATTCGTGACGCTTTTGGCTGAGGACCTAGTCGGCAATGTGCGCCGAGTTCCTAGAATGATCGTTTGACATGCCGGCCTCCCCGCCGCAATTGCCCCACTGCCCTGCCTGATCTTGCAAAAGAGCCTCCATGAACCGCCTCGGGATTCTTCTCGCGCTGGTTGTCAGCCTGCCGTGCGTCCCTGAGCTTCATGCCGACGACTGGCCGGAATTTCGTGGTCCAACCGGTCAGGGCCACGTCAAACATGGCAGCCTGCCGGTCATCTGGGACAGCCAAAAGAACGTAGCCTGGAAGCAAGTAATCCCCGGCAGCGGCTGGTCATCGCCGATTGTTTGCGAGGGCAAAGTCTATTTGACGACTGCCGTGCCGGTGTCGGGAAGCAAGTCGGATGATCAATCGCTGCAAGCGCTCTGTCTCGAGGCGGCAAGCGGCAAGTTGCTCTGGAACAAAGAGGTCTTCCGCCAGGACGGCGCGACGGCGCCCGCTATCCATGGCAAGAACAGCCACGCTAGTGCCACTCCACTAATCGCAGGCAAAAGGCTCTATGTGCCTTTCGGGCACCAGGGCACCGCCTGCCTCGACCTTTCCGGCAATGTTTTGTGGCAGAATCGCAGCCTCAGTTACGCTCCGGTGCACGGCAATGGCGGCTCACCGATCCTGGTTGATGACGCGCTGATCTTCAGCTGCGACGGTGGCGACAAGGCCTTCATCGTCGCCCTCGACGCGAATACCGGCCGGCCACGTTGGCAGACAGACCGCTCTGTCGATGCCTTCAAACGATTTTCCTTCACGACTCCGCTGCTCATTACTGTCAACGGACAGAAGCAAGTTATCAGCCCCGCCAGCAATGCCGTCTATTCTTATGACCCGGGGACCGGGCAAGAAATCTGGCGCGTACGCTACGACGGCTATTCCGTCATTCCGCGTCCGGTATTCGGCAACGGTTTGGTTTTTGTCTGCACCGGCTACAACGCGCCGAGTCTCATGGCCATTCGACCCGATGGCCACGGCGACGTGACCGATAGCCACGTGGCCTGGACCGTCAGCCGGGCTGTGCCGCATGCTCCTTCACCGTTGCTCGTGGGCGAAGACCTCTACATGGTTTCGGACAATGGCGTGGTTAGCTGCCTCGACGCCCGGACGGGCCAAGAGCACTGGCAGCAACGCCTGGCTGGCAGTTACTCGGCGTCGCCGTTGTACGCCGACGGAAAGATCTACTTCTTAAATGAACAGGGTACCGGTGTGGTGATCAAGGCGGGACGGCACTTTCAGAAATTGGCCACCAATGCTGTCCAGGAACGCACGCTCGCTTCCTATGCCGCGGCCGATGGAGCCTTGTTCATCCGGACAGCCAAGAATCTCTACTGCATCAAAAAGTAGCCGGGACACGTGTCCGCTATAATGATTGAGGAAGTCGCCCGTCCTCTATCAGGTCCACGTTCGCATGGCAACCGTTCGCTCGCCCGCCGTCCCTTCACGCTGGGAGCTGGCCGCGGAAGCAATCGCGGTCAAGATCCGCTGGTTCGGCCTGATTGTCGGCTACGTGCTGGTCAACGTGCCGGGTCACGGCCGCGCCAGTCAACCGATCCTCAATGCCATCCTCGCCCTCGGGGCAATCTACACGCTGTTCGATACGTTCCACAGCTTTCGTGGCCGGATATTTCTGGGCCGCTACCCGCTTTGCATTTCCATGATGGAGGCGCTGTTCGTCGGCATTTTGTGCTATTACGACGGCGGTCTGGAAAGTTCCTTCCGCTATTACTACTTGCTGTCGCTGATCTGCTGCGCCATTCGCAACGCCTCGTATGTTACTTATGCGACCTTTGCCCTGCATTGCATCAGCTATACCGCCCTTTATCTGGCTTTGCCAAGAGAGCAGCGCGAGCCGCTGGCCTTGGTGCTCATGCTGGTGGTGCTCGGTTGGGTGACATGGGCCGCTGACGCGCTGTCCCTGCTGCTCAAGCGCGTCAGCAATCACCTGGTCGAGTTGAACGCAGCCCTTCAGGAAAACCAGGCACAACTTGAGGCACGTATCGCCGAGCGCACGCGCGAACTGCAAGAATCGCAGGCGCATGTGCTGCACCAGGAAAAAATGGCGGCGTTCGGGCTGCTGGCGGCTGGAATCGCTCACGAGGTCGGGAACCCGCTCACCTCCATCAGCTCCCTCGTGCAAATGCTGCAGCGTCGCGACTGCGACGATTACACGCGGGAGAAATTGAGTCTCGTCAGTGGCCAGCTTCAACGTATCCAGACGACGCTGCGTGAGCTCATCAACTTCAGCCGGCCGGCGAGTACCGTACGCACGCGCTTCACATTAAGCGATATTGTTGAAGAAGGCCTCAACATCGCGAAGTATTACAAGCGCACGAAGGGGCGCGTGATTGAAGCGCTCGTGCCTTCGGATTTGCCTCCGCTCCACGGCGTGCGCGACCAGCTTGTGCAGGTCTTCCTCAACCTGGTCTTGAACGCGGTCGATGCCACGGACAACGGCGGCCGTATCACGATCAGCGCCAAGAGCCTTCCCGGAATCGTGCGCCTCGAAGTGAGCGACAACGGCTCGGGGATCGGTCCCGCCCACGCCGGCCGGATCTTCGAGCCCTATTTCACGACCAAGAAGTACGGCACCGGCCTGGGTCTGTTCGTCACCCGCAAGCTGGTGGAGGAGCACGGCGGCAGTGTCGCTTTTGAATCAAAGTTGGGAGAAGGGACCGTATTTTGGGTGCAGTTGCCTTGCCCGCCAGAAGCCAACCGGCCCGCGTCCTGATTGTGGACGATGAGCCTTTGATCCGCAGCACCCTGGCCGAGTACCTGACTCAGGAAGGGTTCGAGGTG
>DASZFN010000061.1:0-10042 GCA_035939715.1 Gemmataceae bacterium
ATCCTGCCGGTTGTGCAACCCCCTTCGGGGTAGATCACCGGGCGAATGATTACCCTTCCCAGGGTGCGCTGGCGCGACCCTGGGCTGTGCCTGTGCAACGCCTTTGGCGTAAGAGTGCTCACTTCGCCGGCACGATTGGCAGAAGGTCGGGCACCTTCGGCACGCCTCCGTCCGGCGCAATCTGAAGGGTGATACGCGGTTCCACTTTCCCTTCCAGATTACCCTGGTCCTTGCGATGCAGACGCGGCGGCTGCGTCAGGCGCTCGAATTGATACACTTGCGACCGGCCGGCAGTCCAGGTCAGCATCCAATCGGGACTATCTCCCGACTGCACCGGCACATCCGCCCAGAGATTATCGCCAGGCGGATAAGTCAGGGCGCTCGCGCCAAGAGGTTTGAACGTGTACCGCGTCGCCTGCCGTTGCGGGTCGCTGCGGCCATTGTCGAGAGGCTCGAAGGCGAGTTCCGCCGCATTGGCCTCGCCTGCCTTGCCGTGGTGAATTACCAGTCTTCCCGCCGGGCGAATTTTTTGCTCGTCGGGTATTTCAAGAACCAGGCGATTGACCGTGAGATCAAAGTGCTCTTTTCTAAGGAAGTTCGCCAGTGCAGTCACCGGATCTTCGGCATCCGCCGACTGAAGACGGACGAGGACGGTTGCCAGCACGCGCCAGGCCTGCAATTCGGCCGGACTCTCGAGCCAGGAGCGCAGCCGGCGCCAGTTTTCGTACGATTCGCCGCTCTGCCCGGTCTCCTGCAAGCGGCGCAGCACGGCCTCTCGCCCTGCCTTCACGAGGCGCTCATAACGGCTCCGCGCCGCGCTGCGTATCTCGTTGATGATTGCATCCGGAAGATCGACAAGCGTGAATTCTTCTTGAAAGCGCGGATAGGCTCGGCGCAGGCGCTGTTCCCGGGAGACTGCCTGATCGGCCGCAAAGCCCTCCGGAATATCCAACGGCGCACGCCCGGGCTCGGCGCTGCCCAGGCCGAGGGCGGCTCCGAGATTGCTGACCCTTTGCAGGCGCAGCACGCTGGCTTGCCATTCGGCATGGGCCGCCGCGACGCTATCGAAATGGAGCACCGTCTCATAGGTAACTTCAGATCCGGGCACACGCTCGCTGGGACGATGCTGCGCGGCATCCGAATCTTCGAGCAAATGCTGTAACTGAAGGTTCCAATCCGGCCAGGAAAATGCCTTCCCCTCCTGTGCAAAGCTCCATAATTCATCACCCCGGCGAATCAGCTTGCGATACGTTTCGAGATCGGCGGACACGGCGCTGCGCAGCGCCTTGATCACATCCAGTTGCTGCGCGCGAAATAATACGGCCTCGGTCTGGCTCCAGTCCGCTTGATGCTCGGCGGCAGGCGCCATGTTCTTCAGCCTGTTTTCAAGAGCGGTCAGCTCCTTTTCACTGTGGACTTCGGTTAGCGGCGGCAGGCTCATAAGCTGGTCATGAAAGATGCGATAATCCTGGAGTTCACCAAGGCGCGACGTGACGTACTGCTGATTTACCCTTGGCAGCTTGCCGAAGTCCGGATCATTTTTCAGATCGCCCAGTTCGCTGAGGCGCTGCTGGAGCTGGCCGCGCAGACGATTCGAGGGCGTCATCGGCTCGCGCATGCGATAGCTCTCAATCTTGGTGATGAGCTCGCGAATGCGCGGATCTTCCTGCGTGCGATGGACGAACAGGAAAATGGCGAGGCCGAGCATGCCCGCCGCAAGCAACGCACTGCCGGCCACAGTCCAGAACAGCTGCTGGCTCGATTGACCGGCACGCGCGCGGAAACCGCGTGCGGCGGCAAACACTTCCCGAAATAGCTCCGCGACCTGATAGGGCTCGCGCGGCCGCGCCGGCGCGTCGGCAAGCGCGGGCTGCTTGACCGCTGTCGCCGTCACGCGCAGATCGATGCGGCCGAATGCGACGGCATTGTTTCGTCCAAGAAACTCCTGAAATTGCTCGCCGGCCTGACGTTTGCGATCCTCGATCTGCGCCGTCCAGGTGGCGTAGGTGTCCTTGCCGTCGGCAAGCAGATCGCATTTCGTGAGGACCAGAAAGAGCGGCAAGCCGCCGACCGCAGCCCGCTGACCGCGCCGTTGCTGGAGATGATTTAGGAAGCGCTTGAGCGCGGTGAAATTGCCGCGCATCGGATCGCTTGCTTCCGCGGTGTCCACGGTTACGATCAGGGCATCAGCACTGAGAATCGCTTCGACAAGTGCTCGGCCAGCATGTGAATTATCAGGGACCGTAAGCAGATCGCCGGCGCTTGTGGCGCTAGAGTCAACCAGCACCGCCGCCACGCTTGCATCCTGTTGATCTCCCGGCGGTTGCAAAGCCACAGGGTAAACGGCCAACCCCTGTTCATTCGCACGGGGCCGATCTTCGTAAACACTGCGCTGCAGGTCCTCCAGTTCCTTGCCCAGGTGGTTGCTGTGCCAGCCCAGCACATGGGCCTGCGTTTGCGCGGCCTGCGCAAAGGCCCCCAGTAGAGCAGATTTGCCGGACTGCGGCTGCCCAATCACAACCACGCGGAGGGTTGCCCGATCGAGCCGCGATGCGGACAGAGAATGCGCATTAGCTTCTGGCATGTGCTCATCGGCAAGTTGGAAACTTGCCGCCACACTAGCGCGATGACCCAGCCGGCTCATTCATGGTCACGCTCAAGTGATTCTGTTCGGCCCATTTTTTCAGATCACGAACCGCGGGGTGGTCGGGGGCGACGCTGTCTTCGTAAACCACAATCTCCAGGCGCTCCAGCTCCGGCTTGTCCTTGGCCTCCCGCCGCGCGCGAATGGCGTTGCGCAAGTCCCCCAGGTTCCTGGGTTGCTTGTCCCCTTCCAGCAGATAAAAGCGGTCCTGCTTGACACGGTCCCCACCCAGCATTTCGACGCGCAAGACATCTGAACCCGTCGGCGCTCGTTCGTTGCGTGCGGGCTCTTTTGCGATAAGTGGGTCCGGTCTGGAATCCAGGTCCGTGCTCTGGCTATCCCCCGGTCCTTTGCCGGAGAACCCCGAGCCGTCGCCGCCGAATCCGGAGCCGCCCGGGCCGAAGGCCCAGTAAACGGCCACACCCAAAGTCGCGCCGCCGATCAATTGCACCACGCGCAGGGGAATGCGCGGCACCTTGCGCCCCAGGGAGAGCTTACTAACCAAGCGGAGCAGCAAGCCGCTGCCGAGCGCACCAATGGCGGCGCCGCCGGCAATCGCCAGGATTTTTAGCAAGTTCATCCCCATGTCGATCATAGCCAGGGGCGGCAAACTCATAGTGGTCATGGCTGCTACCTTTCACTCGGCGCCGCGCGGATTATCGGTGGTGTGGGCGACGCCCCGGAACCAGTTCTCGTATTGCTCGATCTGGGAGCGCAGCGGAAAACCGGTCAAGCGGCGCGGATAGAGAAACAGATAATAGAGCTCCCGCGTCCCGGCCTCGTCGCGGTGTGCGGCAATAAGCTTGACCGCGTCCTGCGGATGGCGAATCTCGCGGCGCTGATCCCCGCCCTGGTAGAAAAGCCGGCCCGTGTCGGCGTCGATTTCCAGGACGCGCAGATACAGGTTTTCCTGGAGTTTTCTGATTCTTTCCTTGCGGCTTCTCTCGAAGTCCTGCTCCTCTGCCTTGACCCTTGGCTGCTCCACGCGTTTGCCGGGCGGCTTGTCCAAGGCTGCGGTCTCCTCGGTCTCGCCGGTCGCCTTGATGAGGGGCATCAACAAAAAGATACAAAACAACAAGGTAAGGACGTCGATCAGGGGGATGAAGAAGCGCGTGACGCTTCGCCGGGGTAGCTGGATCACGGCGCCACCTCCGCCGACGGCATCGCGCCTCCGGCAAGCGTCAGGATCAGCTCCCGGCCGAAGAGGACGATCCAGGTGGGCAAGATGTTGATGAGCGCCATGAACAGTCCGCTGCCCGTGGCCGTGATGGCCGGCGCGTACAGGTTGACAATCCGCGCCGGCTCGACCGGGCCGCTGATCGAGCTGAACGTTTGCAGGATGCCGGCCACGGTGCCGAGCAATCCCAGGAGCGGAAACCATTCGGCCGCCTGTGCCAGGTTTGACAGAAAGCGATCGGGCGTCTCGTCAAAGGTCGTGCTGCGCCACTGCAATGCCCGACAGGCGCCGATCGTTTGCGCGCAGAAGAGGACGACACCCAGTCCTAGAATGAGCCAATCCATGGGCGAAAGATGAGTCACATAAAATTGCAGCGCGGCCGTCGGCACGGCCAGGGCGATGACGAGCGCGGCACAGAGCGGCAGCAGGCAAAAGAGCGTTGGCAGGACAAACTGAATCAGACTCCGGCGCACGTGTCGATCTCCACATTCGAGTTTGCAAGAACTCAACGTGTGGCCGGGGCTGGAGTCTTCGGAAGCCCCGGCTGGACGTTCGGTTTCTGATGCCAAGCCAGGGCTTCCGAAGGCTCCAGCCCCGGCCACACAAAGGGAGATTTCACGTCCTGGACCTCTAGCGCGAATCTCGCAAATAATCCGGCAAGGCCTGGACGCGGCCGTCGCGGTCCACGCATCCCAACGTCGAACTGCCCTCGGCGACCAGCACGCCCTCGCGGAGAAGCTCATACTTGTGATCGATCCGCACGGCGGTGGTGCGCACGACTGTGGTTCGCAACGTCAGTAGGTCATCATAGCGGGCCGGACTACGGTAGCGCACTTCAATCTTGGTCAATACCAGGAGATAGCCCTGGTCTTCCAGGTCTTTGTATGCGAGCCCCGACGAGCGCAGCAACTCGGTGCGCCCTTGCTCGAAATAGACGAGATAATTCGCATGGTGCAGCAGGCCCATGCGGTCCGTCTCGGCATAGCGGACGCGAATGGTGATCTCACCCGTGAGCATCACTGGTGGTAATCCCTTACGATTGCCTCGTTGCGGGATACGGCCTCAGGGTCTCTGAAGCCTGACGCCTCTAGACGTGCTCCCACAACTCTTATTCAATGCGCCCGGCCCGGCTACGGAGAAACGGGTAGTAAGTCAGCAGTGCCCGGCCCAGCAGCAGCCGCCTGGGAACCGTCCCCCAGGACCGGCCGTCCGAGCTTTCGGGGCTGTTATCGCCCATGCACAGAAAATGATTGGGCTGGACGTACATGGTCCTGGGCCGCAAATCGCGCAACGGGCCCCAGGTCTTGGGGTCGCCGAAATCGACGGGGTTGTTGCCATGATCGGCGCCCTGTCCGTCCACGTTCGTGGGGTAATAGGTATCGCGCCAAAGTTTCAGCTCGGAGATTGCCACCCCGCCATTCTTGACGCCAATGCTTGCCGGCCGTTCCAGGTCGTTGGGCGCCCAGGGGCCGCGCCGGCGCGGGGCAGTGTAGTTCAAGCCGTCGCCAAAGGGCAGGGAGCTGTCCACCCACACCAGCAGGCGATCGTCGACGTTGGCAAAGCGCACGCGGTGCTTGCCGCCTTTCTTGAGGATGGTTTCCTGGCTCCCCAGCTCCTGTTCGCCGTCGTCGTCCACGCGCACCAAGGTGCAGCGCCCGGAAGCCAGATCGAACCGGGCCAGAAAGCGATCCACCCCCTTGGACAATTCGAACAACAGGTCGCCCTGGGGTTGCTGCACGTCCACGTTGCACTCCACCATCAAGTCGCCTACCCAGTTTGGCGAAGGCAACGGGTGCGGGAAACCCCGGTCTTTCACAAACGTGTTGTAACCCATGAAATCGGTGATCAGCTCCGGTTTGGTGGACGTCCGGTTATCATCCGGAATGAGATGCTGATAGCGCAGCCAGTCGATCTGGCCGCCGTCGCCGGCGGCATGGTGAAAGACCGTGGGCGCATCCTTATTGTTGCCCACCCAGGCGGCCGCGTTACCTTTTGCCTGCCAGCGCAGAAACTCCGGCTTGCCATTCAGGTCCGTCGCCTGGTGGTCGTTGTCATAGACAATGCGGCGTTCGGAGAGCACCTGCTCGGGCGGCTTGCGCAGAATCCAGAACTTGCCCTCGCCAAAAGCCTCCTCGGCGAGCCTGTCGTTGTCATGCATGTAGCTGTGCTGCCAGAGCTCTGCCTCGGGCACATCCCGGTCATCGTAGGTAAGCTTGTCGTAGCAATAGAGCTTGCCGTAATGGATGGCAATGGTCTCGCCCGACAGCCCGATGAGGCGCTTGATGTAGTTGAGAGGGGTGTAGCCCTTTTGCGGCTCTTTCGGATATTTGAAGACGACGACCTCGTAGCGATGCGGCGCCCGCAAGGAGCCGATGTCCAGGTCATAAAAATATTTGCCCACCAGGACACGGTCCCCCGTATTCCAGGACGGCCACTTGCTCCGGCCGTCAAAATCATGGGCAAAGTCAAGGTGATAGCGGCAGTTCGGACAGGTGCAGCCGATCACGTCGGCGGGGGGCTCGCCCTGGGGATCGACCTCGCAACTGCAGTTTACGGGAAACTCGAATTTGCATTTTGGACATACCACCATCTTCTGATAACCGTACAGCGTTTCCGCCATCGAACCGGTGGGGATGACAAACGCCTCGGCGACAAACGACTTGAGGAGCAGGACCAGGACGACCACAAAGACAACGGTTTCCACGACCTCACGCAGGCTGTCCTTGGGCTCGGCCGCTGCCGCAGCGCTCTTGGGAGCCTTGGCCCGGCCGGCGACGGGCTGTGTCCTTGCCGCCGAGTTATTGGCCGTGCCGATGTGCGCGGGGGCTCCCACGGCAATATGTTGGGAAGGAGTTCGGCCGTCATTCTCTGCCATGAATCACCTTAACCTTACCCTGCTGCACGCGCCCGGCGACGGGCCACGCTCCTCTTATGCTTCGTTGACAGGGAGGGAACATTTCATGCTTACTGATCCGTCTCCAGGACGGCCAAGAAGGCCTCCTGAGGGATCTCCACCTGGCCCACCTGTTTCATCCGCTTCTTGCCGGCTGCCTGCTTTGCCCAGAGCTTGCGCTTGCGGGTAATGTCGCCGCCGTAGCATTTGGCCGTCACGTTCTTCTTGATGGGGGCGATCGTCTCACGGGCAATAATGCGGCTGCCAATGGCGGCCTGGAGGGCAATCTCGAACAGGTGCCTGTCGATCTCTCCACGCAACTTCTGCACCAATTTGCGGCCGCGGCGGTCCGCCAGCGCCCGGTGCACAATGGTGGAAAGGGCGTCCACGCGTTTGCCGGCTACGAGCACGTCCAGCCGCACCAGGTCCGCGGCACGGTAGCCGAGCAATTCGTAGTCCATGGTGCCGTAACCGTGCGTCACGGACTTTAGTTTATCGTAGAGGTCGTAAATGACTTCCGCCAAGGGTAATTCGTAAACCAGGATGGCCCGTGTCGGGCTCAGGTACTCCGTGCGCACGTAAACGCCGCGCCGCTCCGAGGAAAGCTGCATCAGGTCGCCGATGTTCTCCGTCGGCACCAGGAAGCTGATGCGGACAAACGGCTCGCGAAATTCCTCGATCTGCCCGGCGTCCGGCACTTTCTGGGGGTTATCGATCGTCAGCACTTCGCCGCTGCGCGTGAGGATCTCGTAGGTGACGTTGGGCGCAGTTTGCACCAGCTCCAGGTTACTCGAACGCTCCAGGCGTTGCTGAATAATTTCCCGGTGCAGCATGCCGAGAAAGCCGCAGCGAAAGCCGAAGCCGAGCCCCTCGCTGGTCTCCGGCAGGTACGTAAAGCTGGCGTCGTTGAGGCGCAGCTTGGCGAGCGACTCGCGCAGGGCTTCAAAATCGTTGTTGTTGACCGGATAGAGCCCGCTGAAGACCATCGGCTTGGGCTCCTTGTAACCCGGCAAGGCGATCTCCGCAGGCTGCAGGGCGTCCGTCACCGTGTCGCCGATATGCACTTCGCTCAGGTTCTTGAGCTGGGCCATCAAGAAACCGACCTGGCCCGCAGTCAGTTCCTGGCAGGGCGTCGGCGCCGGCCGAAACTGGCCCAGTTCCGTGACGATGTGCTCCGTGCCGCCCCGCATCATGCGGATGCGTTGGCCGGTGCGGAGGGTGCCTTCCTTGATACACACATAGACCACGACGCCCTTGTAGGTGTCGAAGTGGCTGTTGTACACCAGGGCGCGCAAGGTCGCTTCCGGATTCCCTGGAGGCGCCGGGATGCGCTGAATGAGGGCTGCGATCACCTCGTCCACGCCCAGCCCCGTCTTGGCGCTGACGCGCAAAACCTGCGTTGGATCGATGCCGAGCGCCTGCTCCATCTCGGCGATGACCTCGTCCGGCCGGGCGATGGCCATGTCGATCTTGTTGAGCACCGGCACGATGGTCAGCTCATGCTCCATGGCCAGGAAGGCGTTGGCCACGGTCTGGGCCTGCACGCCCTGCGTGGCATCGACGAGCAGAATGGCCCCCTCGCACGCCGCCAGGCTGCGCGAGACTTCATAGTTGAAGTCCACGTGGCCAGGCGTATCGATGAGGTTCAATTCATACTTCTGGCCGGCGTGTTCGTGATAGATGGTCACGGGGTGCATCTGGATGGTAATGCCCCGTTCGCGCTCGAGGTCCATGTCGTCGAGGACCTGGGCGCGGAAATCGCGCGCGGTGATGGCGCCGGTCTTGAGCAGAAAGCGGTCCGCCAGGGTGCTCTTGCCGTGGTCGATGTGCGCGATGATCGAAAAGTTCCGGATAAGGCTGGTTTGCATCATAACTCGGTCATCGGTCCCAAGCACCGGCAGGACGGAGCCCTGGAGTTGCCGCAAGCCTATGGGAGAAAGGACAGGACTCCTGGCAAGGTTGCCAGTTTGCCAACATGTTTGCCACGCTTGGCAAACTAGCCGAACACGATAACAGCAAGGGGCAAAGGAAGTTACGTCCCAGAAAAGTTCAAGTTTGCCACTTTGCCACGGTTTAGGGGGCCCAGGCCGGATGGCCCGTTGCGACACGGGGACTCTACCCGTATTGAACCTCGCTCAAGTTTATCAGTTTTGCGCGATCCTGGGTAGGCCAGCGGAATCGCTGGCGAATTTAGTAATGTCGTAGGCAAGTCATCGCTCACTTTTAGAGTGCTATTGCGAACGCCCCTAGTTAAACTGTGAAGGATGAACACGACGTATCTTTCTGATTGGACATGGCAATGAACGATTCGGCAACCGGCCAGCGGAAGATTTTTCGGCAGCGCCGCCAGCGCATATGGCTGATCCTCATAGGCATTGTGTTGGCGGGCATCGGCTTGACCGTCGGGGCGTATTATTACTCAGCCCATGAGGCCGAGAAGCGGCTGGCGGCGGCCATCGCTGCGACCGACCTGTTGGACCCGTACTGGCGCTTTGAGGACCTGGAAACGCATCGCGAAATCGTTCCGGACGATAGCAACGGCGCCCTGGTGGCGTCGGCCGCGGCCCAGCTTATGCCGGCCGGATGGCTTAACTTCAACGCAAAACCGTTGTTGCAGGACCGGGAGCCCCATACCGCGTGCCAGCTCAATCTGGAGCAAGCCAACGTCCTGCGGGCCAAGCTGAAGGAAGCCGCGGCTGCCGTGAGCAAAGCGCGTCTGCTCAAGGATCTCCCCAAGGGCCGCTACGCGGTCGCCTGGAGCGAGGACGCGATCTCGACTTTGCTGCCGCACCTGCAAAAGACTCGCGAACTGGCCAACCTGCTTTCCTATGACGCCATGCTGCGCGCCCACGACAAGGACGTGGACGGCGCTTTGGAATCATGTCAGGCGATGCTCAACCTCAGCCGCTCCATCGGCGATGAACCGACCTATATCTCCGCGCTGGTGCGGATCGCGATCCGAGCCGTAGCGTTAGGGAGACTCGAGCAGGTCCTTAGCCAGGGCCAGGCCTCCGAAGCGGCTCTCGCCGCCTTGCAGCAGGCGTCGCAAGAAGAGGAGAAGTTCCCGCTTTTGCTGGCCGCCTCACGGGGCGAGCGCGCCTTCGGCGACCGTCTTCTGGTGTTCCTCCAGAAAGGCAGGCCCAAGAACATGGTCGCCATGCTGGGCGGACCCAATTCTGGGATGATCCAGACCGGCAACGCGACCCTCGACAGGCTCATTGCCTCCGTGCGCATGGGCTCCATTCCTACGAATCGTGCCGCCCTCCTGGAACTGCATAACGAGATTATCGCGGCGGTCCAGTTGCCCGAAATGGAGCGTAAGCAGCAT
>DASZFN010000062.1:0-11775 GCA_035939715.1 Gemmataceae bacterium
CCAGAATCGGATCGCTGATGCCGCCCTCTTTCTTGATGTCTTTCAATTCTTGAAAGCGGGCCGTGTCGGCCAGCGCCTCGTCAATGCGGTTCTGGGCGCGTTCCTTCTCTTGAAAATCTTCGTCTTTCCCGGTCGTGTTCGCCTTCCACCAGGCGAGGTTGCCCGCCAGCTCCAACGGCCGCAGCCGGGCGACATGGTCGTCGATGAAGGCCTTGGCCCGGTCGTTGCCCTTGGCTTTCGCCGCCGCGGGAGCCAGGATGGGACGCCACAGGACGAATGCCGCCGCGAGAACGATGGCCAGTGAGAAGACGATACGCAGACTCAGCATCAAAGACTCCTGTCAAGAACGAGGGCGCTATTCCTCTTCGAGTTGCAGCGAAGCACACATGGCCCGCAGCACCGGCTCATTTTTCTCCGTTTCCAGGTCGTTGAGCTGGCACATGAGCAGCACGGTGCCCTGCGAACTATAGAAACTGCGCGTCCAGCACGTGTTCGTCAAGTCGAAACTGAAAAAGCGAATGTCGTGGCCGATGGCCGGCTGGCCGGCCAGGGAATCGACGCAGTCGTCCGCCTCCAGGTCGGGATACTCCTCGCGCAGCGCCTGCAGCGCGGTGTCCGCGAGCTCGTCGTTGCGTGGCATATCTTCGCGCAGACAGAGCATCAGAAATGCGGTCTCGGGACTTTGTACCGTGACGGTCCAGCCGGCGTCGTTGTCCTCGCGTTCGAGCCGCCAGTTCTCCGGATACTTGAAGCGAATGCCGGCCTCATCGAATTCCGCCACCACGGGTCACCCCCTTCCTGGATACGCTTCCGTGTATTCTATCGCCTGCTGCAAAGCCGGGACAGCAGCTGAGCGGCGTGTCCCGTAGAACGGAATTCATTCCGTTCAGCACTGGGAGCGGCCTGGTCTTGCCTGTGCTGAACGGAATGAATTCCGTTCTACGAGACATGCAAACCCCCAGCAAATCGTTAACAGGTCGGTGGCTAAACGACGGCTAAACGTTCGTACCGGGCAGATCAGGAGCGGCACTTCAAAGTGTCCGGGAGCTGGAAACCGCAAGAAATGGGCGATTTGCGCGACGTATGCTTCTCTTATTTGCTGAATTTGCCGGGACAGCGTACAATTCCAGCAGACGAACACCGGAACAGCCGGCTTGTCCTCCCCCAGTTCAAGGCGGCGCTTTGCTAGAAAAAGGGACCCTGCTCTTTTTCGGGCGCTTGGGACGGCGTGATGAATAAGCCACTGGTCGAACTGGTCCTGCCTCGTCTCGCCAAGACCCTCTATCGCGAACTGCAGCGCTTTCGCGCCGGCAAGCTCAACGAAAGCCAGTTCGCCTCCTGCTTTGAAAAGCTCCTGCAGAACCAACACCAGTGGTTGATGAACCGCGGTGTCTCCGACGCCCGCGCGGCCTTGGCCATTCAGGGTGCCACGCTGGTGCTGAGCACGCCCGGGCTTCGCGCCGAGGCCAGCGAGAGCGGTGTGCCCATGGAAGTGATCGAATTCCGGGCCATTCGCGAAATTGCAGCCGACCTGGCACGCTGCTATGAGGTCAGTGAAAAGAAAGTCGTCGATGCCCTGACCCGTATCGTCGCCCGCTACGGAGAGTAGCGAGCCGGCTATTCTCCAGCACATTCACAGGCCGGGGCAATTTGTAGTCCGGCCTGAATCTTTATCTCCTCATCCTTGTCCAGCGCTTCCTGTCGATCTCCCAGGACGTCAGTGCTTGCCGAGTCCTCAATCGTTCCACCGCGAACCAGCGCGACGCCCGCCAGAATGACGGCCATGCCGCTGACAATCCACAGCGTGATCGCCTCGTTGTTAATCAGCCAGCCCACCAGAATCGCCACGACCGGATTGACATACGCATAGGTCCCCACCAGGGCAACAGAGACATGGCCCAGCAGCCAATTGTAAGCCACAAAGCCGATGAGGGAGCCGAACACGAGGAGATGGAAAAAAGAGTAAACGGCAGTCGGCGTGAATTGCTCGCGCTGCAGTTGACCGGTTTCGCCGATCATCAGGCCAATCAGGAACAGGCAGCCGCCGCCGACAAACATCTGGTACGCGGCCACGGTGAGGTGATCGGCTCGTAGGCGGCGGTGACGCACCAGAAACGAACCGACGGCCCAGGACAGCGCCGAGCCAATGACGAGCAGTGCACCCGTGTCGCGCCAGAAATCAGAAGGAGCGTGCAGGCGCTCCGCCAGCAAAATGAGGACGCCGCCGAGACCGACGACAAGTCCGGCCCAGCCGCGCAGCCTCAGCTTCTCGCCCCACGGCCAGAGGATCTCGAGCACGGCCATCCACAGCGGCGAGGTGGCGGCCAGCACCGAGGCCATACCGGATGTGACCGATTTTTCCGCATAGGTGATCAAGCCGTTGCCGCCGACGAAAAACAGCACGCCCATGACGGCAACGCAGAGAAAATCACGCCAGGGCAGCCGCAGCGACCGGCCGCGCAAGCGCATGAACAGCAGCAGGATCAATCCAGCTAGCGCCACCCGGCTGCCGCCGAAGAGCGCCGGCGGGAACGACTCGACCCCCTTCTTGATGGCGAGATAGGTCGTGCCCCAGGAGAGATAGACGAGGGCAAAGGCAAGCACAACGCTCCAGCGAGCCGGCGGGCGGGCGAACGGGGAAGCTTGGTTCATCTCCGGGCAGTTCCGTGTCTAGAGGAGGGCGACTGGGGAAAACCTATTCTAGCGGCAGATACGAAAAACGGAACCGCCAGAAAACGCTGACAGAGCAAGCAATGTCGTCCGGTACTGGCACACTGAATCACCGTGCATTGCCACTGAATCACCGTGCACCATCTTGCAGTACCGACTCCACCGGGCTTGTCCCGGTGGCTCGATGACTGACGGCCAGTAACCACTGCAACATACCGAAGGCCGCCACCGGGCTTGTCCCGGTGGAGCCACGACTGACAGCCCGGCTGACAATCGTCGCTCCACGGGGACATGACGGGGACAACCTTCCTAGACACGATTTTTGCAGATGGGTTCACTCACGTTTTTTCGGTTCCGCCTGCAGCAAGGGCGGCATTGCTGCTGGGGCGGGCGGTCCTGGCGAGGGAGGCGATGCCTCCCAGGGCGCCCAGGTTCATGCTCTCCACCGCCGAGGAGGGCACGATGATCGTGGTGCCGTTCGCGCGCAAGCCTTCATAGAGCATGTTCATGGCCCGCAGGTGCACGGCGACGGGATTGTCCTGGTAAGGCTTGGCCGCTTCCACGAACTTGGCGGCGATCTCCGTTTCCGCCGTGCCGAGGATGATCCGCGCCTGCCGTTCGCGCTCGGCCTGGGCCTGCATGCTCATGGCGTCTTCCAGACCGCGCGGGATGATGATGTCGCGCACTTCCACGGATTGCACGGTGATGCCCCACGGGTTGGTCTTGTGGTCGAGGGTTTCCTGCAGGGCCTTGCCCACGGCGTCGCGATGGGTCAACAGCTCGGCCAGCGTGTGCCGGCCAATGGCGTCGCGCAGGGCCGTTTGCGCGGACAGCACGATGGCCCGGTAGTAATTCTCGACTTCCAGCACGGCCTTCTGCGCGTCCCAGACCAGCCAGAAGCAAATGGCGTCGACATTCACCGGCACCGTGTCCTGGGTCAGCGTGCGCTCGGAGAAGAATTCCGTCGCCCGGATGCGCATATCGACATAGCGCGCGATACGGTCGAGGATCGGCACCAGCCAGAACACGCCGGGGCCCTTAAGGGCCTGGAAACGCCCCAGGCGCAACACCACGGCCCGGTCCCATTGCAGAGCGATGCGCAGCGATAACAAGATGACGAGGATCAGGATGGCCCCGGGTACCGTGAGCCAGAGGATGAATTTTCCCTGGACGACTTGCGGTATGACGGTCCCGGCCAGCACCAGGCCGGCCAGCACCAGGTTGAGCAGGAACGGCCCGGCGCGCTGCACCTGGCGGGCGGCATGCTCACGGCGAAGGACGGTTTCCGGATCGATGCGCTTGATCATGTTGGAGTCCCCCCTTGGGCGAGATTCTGCATCAGATTCACCACATCCGCGGACGTATAGCCGTAACGAGCGGCCTCGCTTAAACAGGTCATGCAAAGACGCTCGACTTCATCTCGAAAGCTTGCCTTGCCTCCCGTCTCGGCAGGCAGGGCGGCGACGAATGTGCCGCTGCCTTCGCCAGACGTGAGGAAGCCTTCGCGTTCCAGCTCCGTGTAGGCATCGCGCACGGTCGCGGGATTGACGGCCAGCTCGACGGACAGAGAGCGCACGGTTGGCAACTGCTCACCGGTTGCCAGCGCCCCGGCCGCGATCAGGTCGCGCACCTGGGTGCGGATTTGCCGCGCGATCGCCATGCCTCCTTGGAGCGTCAGCTCGGGATCGAGCATTGCGGTCATTCGGGGGTCCTCCTTCTGACGAGGCTCTCGATGCCCTGGATGACATCTTGCGATGAGAAGCCAAAGCGAGCCGCGTTGCCAAGGAATTCGGAACAAAGACTGTCCAGCTTCGCTCGCCGGTTTTCGTCGGCGACCGGAGCCGCCGGCTGCGAGCCGACGAACGTGCCGCTCCCCTGTTCCGTGGCGAGAATCCCTTCGCGTTCCAGCTCCGTGTAAGCCTTGATGACCGTATTCGGGTTCACGGATAACTCCACGGCGAGCGAGCGCACCGTCGGCAATTGTTCGCCGGGCGCCAGCAGACCCGAGGCGATGCCGTAGCGGATCTGATCCTGAATCTGCCGGTAAATCGGCACACCACTCTTGGGGTTAAGCTGGAATCTGATCATTGTTCTATAACACTATATGACTGGTGTTATAGATCGTCAATACAATTTTATGGATTTGGTTTTGCATGTTGGTTTGCATCAAACCTGGCAAACCCATGAATTTCCTGGGAATTTTGGTTTGCATTGCACGGACGAGTACCCATGCAATGCATGCAAACCATTCTTTGGCTCAAGTCCTTCCCTCTTTTGAATCCCAACGGGTTTTCAGGTCCTGCGACTGGAATATGTTAGGAGTGCGAGACAGCGAGGTTCATTAGGGGATCCGATCATGAGTCACGCCGCCTGTCTGACGAGTTTGCTGTGGGTCGTCCAAATGCTGGCTGGAGCTGACAGCGATCTTTCCCGGGTTCTTCAACCTGGTGAACAGCTGATGGACAGCCGGTTAGGCAAGCCGAAGACGCTCAACGATTACTTCCCCTTCACGCCGCTGGCCAGCCGGGAAGCCTGGGAAGCCCGGCGCAAGCAAGTTCGCGAGCAGATGCTGGTATCGACCGGACTCTGGCCCATGCCGGAAAAGACGCCGCTCAACCCGGTTATTCATGGCAAGATCGATCGCGACGAATACACGGTTGAGAAAGTCTTTTTCGCCAGCTACCCCGGTCACTACGTGAGCGGCAATCTCTATCGACCCAAGGGCAGGACCGGCAAACTACCAGGCGTGCTGTGCCCGCATGGTCACTGGCACGACGGACGTTTCTACGACGCCCTGGCAACCTATGGCGAAAAGCGCCTCGAGGCAGAGCTGAAAAGCGGCGCCGAAAAAACCCGCGCCGGAGCGCAGTTCCCTCTGCAAGCCCGCTGCGCACAACTGGCACGCATGGGCTGCGTGGTTTTTCACTATGACATGGTGGGCAACGCCGACAGCCGGCAGATCAACCATACCGAAGGCTTCACCGACGTCGGCGCGGAGCTGCGCCTGCAGAGTTTCATGGGGCTGCAAACCTACAATAGCGTTCGCGCCCTCGATTTCCTCGTCAGCCTGCCTGACGTGGATGCCGGTCGCATCGGCGTGACCGGCGCCAGCGGCGGCGGCACGCAGACATTCATGCTCTGTGGCATCGATGACCGGCCCAGCGTGGCCTTCCCGGCCGTCATGGTGTCCACCGCCATGCAGGGGGGGTGCATTTGTGAGAATTGTTCCGGTTTGCGGCGCGATAGCGGCAATGTCGAATTCGCCGCCCTGTTCGCCCCGAAGCCGCTGGGCATGAGCGCCGCCGATGACTGGACCAAGGAGATTGAAACCAAGGGTTTGCCGGAGCTGAAAGCGCTCTACCGCCTGTACGGAGTCGAGGACCTTGTCATGGCGCGAGCATTTCCCCAGTTCGGCCACAATTACAACCAGGTCAGCCGGGAGGTGATGTACGGCTGGTTCAACAAGCATCTCGGGCTAGGCCAGCCGGAGCCTGTCGTCGAAAAGCCGTTCGTGCCGGTGCCTCCGAGAGAGCTTTCCGTCTACGACGAGCAGCATCCTCGGCCCAGCGATGCCAGCAATGCCGAAGGCTTGCGCAAGAAGATGACAGAGATTTCTGATGCGCAGATCGAGGCGCTTCTGCCCAGGGACGAGGCCAGCTTGAAGCAGTTTCAGCATCTCGTCGGCACAGCCTTGCAGATGATGGTTACCGATCGCCTGCCGGCGGCAGGCGAGGTTGAAGCCCGGGAGATCGGCGACAAGGAAGATGGTTTGCAATGGCGCAAGTATCTTCTGAGTCGCAAGGGCAAGGGCGAACAGGTGCCCGCCATCGGTTTGATGGGGAAAGAGTTTGACGGCAAGGTCGTCGTGTGGATTCATCCGGCCGGCAAAACCAGCATCTTTGAGAACGGCAAGCTGACTGCGGCGGCGCAGCGCATCGTGGACAAAAAAGGCGCGATTCTCGCCGTGGATACGTTTTTGACGGGCGAATTCCAGCCCGCCAAGCCCATGCCGATCGACAAGAAATACGCCGGCTATACCTTTGGCTACAATCGTCCGCTCCTGGCCAACCGCATCCACGATATTTTGACCGCGGTTGCCTTCGCCAGCGGGCACGAAAAGACAAAGAGCGTGCATTTGCTCGGCCTAGAGAAAGCAGGACCCTGGGTGCTGCTGGCCCGTCCCCTTTGCGGCAATGCTGTCGCCCGGACAGCCGCAGACTTCGATCAGTTCCGGTTCGAGAACGTTCAAGATGTCCACGACGACATGATGCTGCCGGGCGCGCTGAAGTATGGGGGCTTGCCGGCCCTGGCCGCCGTGACTGCACCCGGCGACTTATTTGTCTATAACCTCCCCGGAACCGGCGTGGCTCACTGGCTTGAAGCGGCTTACAAGGCCGCGGGCGCGGAAGGACATCTGGAAAAGGCATCCACCAAAGTCGCTGCGGACAGGGCGATCGATTGGCTGCTGCGTTAATTCATTCGATGTGGATCACCGAGCCCGCCGCCGATGTTGTGGGCAGAACTTCGCCGATCATCCGAGCGTCCGGTAGGCCGGCTTGCTGCAGTTTATCCAGCGTGGCTCCGGCCGCCTCGGGCTTGACAGCAGCCAGCAAACCGCCGGAGGTTTGCGGATCGAACAGCCAGCCCGGCAAAGATGTTGGACCGACAACCCGGCAAGCCGTCTTGAGGTTGTCGCGGTGCAGGGAACTGACGATCCCTGCTGCGACAACATCTGCAAAACCGTCGTAGACTGGAACCTCCTTGGTTGTCAGCCGTGCCGACATTTTGCTGGCGTCGAGCATCTCCAGGAGATGTCCGGCCAGGCCGAAGCCGGTGACGTCGGTGCAGGCGCGCACGCCGGCCGCTGCAAAGATCGCGGCGGCGTCCGCGTTCGCTAGCAACATCGATTGTTTGAGACGCTCGAACCAGGCCGCCCGGCATTCACCGCGCATCCAGGCCGCCAGCAGTGCGCCGCTTCCCAGCGGTTTCGTGAGAATCAGCCGGTCGCCGGCTTGCAAGTTGCTCTTTTGAAACAAGCGATCGGCCTCGCCGAAGCCAGTCACAGAGAAGCCCAGGGCCAGCTCCTGCCCCTCGGTGGTGTGGCCGCCGGTCAGCACGACGTGGAGCTGCCGGAAACTGTGCACCGCGCCTGAGAGCAACTCATACAACTGCGCTTCCTGGAATGGCCCGCGGGCATAAGGAAGGGTCGCAATCGCTAGCGCGGAGAACGGGCGGGCATTCATGGCATACAGGTCGCTGACCGCATTCAAGGCGGCAATGCGGCCAAACAGATAAGGATCGTCCACGAACGCCTTGAAGTAATCGACGGTCTGAACCTCGACCAGCTTGTCCGGCTCCGTGCCATACAATTGCGGCCGAAATTGGTGCACGGCGGCGTCTTCCCCAGCCCGGCAGCCCAGCAAGACCCGCGGATCATCCGGCAAGTCCAGGCGCTTCAACGCTGCCGACAGGATATCGCTTGAGATTTTCGAGCCGCAGCCGCCGCAGCGCATCTCATAGTTTTCTTCCTGCGTCGCGGCGGAGTTTTGCATTGGCGCGAAATGCGTGAACTTATCGATCCAGGCACGATCGATGCGATCCTTGATTCGTCGGGCCCGTTTGCTTTTCCAGTGAAGCGGCCCATAGCTCAACATAGCCTCGCCGTCGGCCGTATTGAGCAGGTTAAGCGTGAACCGCTGCGGGCGAAACGGCCGCAGCGCCTGTTCCTTGAGAAAGCGGCCGACGTTATCGAAGAGTACTGCTCCCTGGCGGACGGCATGGACGCCGTTGCGCGGCAACTCGGGAAAGGCCTGAAAGGATACGCAATCGCCGGTCCCAAAGACAGCGGGATCATGGATGGACTGCAATGTCTCCTTGACTTGCAAGAAACCACCCGAATCCACGGCCAAGCCGCTGGCGCCGAGAATGCCGGGCGGCGCCGCCTGCGTCGCCCAAAGCACCGCGTCGCAGGCAATTTTTTCGCCATCCGCCAGCAGCAGGGCCTCATCCTGAGAACCCGTCACGGGTGCATGAACACGGAAGCCGATGCCGCGTTGGCGGAACGCTGTTTCAAAAGCTTGTGCCACACCCGCCGGGAACTGCGGCAGTAGTGTTTCGTTTGCCTGCAGCACGGTTATGCGAAACCCGGAGTGGCGGGCCAGCCGCCGGTGGATAGCCAGCGCCAGTTCACACCCGCTGGCGCCGCCGCCGACAATGGCTAGATGAAACGGCCTGGGCGAAAGCTCCAGCTGCTTTTCCAGCCGCTCGACTTTTCGCAGCAGGCCTGCCAGCGGCCGCATGACGAACGACCAATCGCCATTGCTCGGCGTGCCGGGACGGGCGGGCAACGATCCGAGGCCAATGGAGAGAGCGTCGTAGGAGAGCGGCGGGCGATTCGCAAAGAGTACTTGCCGTGCTGCCGGCTCGATGCCTGCAACGGATTCGGGCAGAAAGCGAATCTTCACGGCCTGGCATAAGCGCACCAGGTCGATGGTAATCGCGTCGAGCGTGTAGTCCCCGGCAATATGGCCGGACACCATGGCCGAATAGGGCACGACCGGGGCTTCGTTGACCAGGGTAACGGCGACGCCCCGTAGCGGCCGCATCCCCCAGCGCCGGGCAAACACCAGGTGGGCGTTGCCGGCGCCGATCAGCACCACGTGTTTTTCAATCGGAATAATCGGAGGAGTGGACATCATTTGAGATCGGCCTGTAATCAGTTTCTCGCCAACATTGATTATAACGGCCTGGCGCTGGGGCAGATCTCATGACACTACCCTGACAGTAACAGCATCTTGGTCGCCGCGCCGAACGCCAGCCAAGTGTCCGGTCTGTCCAATAATCAAACGTGCTCCAGGACGGGTGACTGAAAATAAAGCACTCCGCGATGGGGGTTACTCGGTCGGCGATTTGATGAACCTGGCCGCAAACGCCGGTAATAAGGGGAGTTACAATTACACCCGATGTGCCCATGATGCCGCGGACGAGTTTGGTACTGGACTTGCGTTGGTAGGGGTAGCCTTGAAGGCAGGGAAAGTGTGCCGGACCCGACACCTTCAACAGCATTCATGGCGTAAGATAGGCTAGGAAGCGAATGGTTCGTGCGCTTGAAGGAGGCAGCGTCATGCTTGTGTTGAGCCGTAAACTGGGTGAGAAGATCTGCATCGGAAATAACATTTGCATTACCGTCGTGGACATCGACCGGGGCAAGATCCGCCTGGGAATCGAAGCGCCGCGCGATGTGCCCGTCTTCCGCCAGGAACTGCTGCCGCTCAAGGGCCAGGCCGCTGCCCAGCCGGCCACAACTCCCGCGCTCTCTCAGTGATTCGGCTTCCTCGACGCACACGGCCAATCTCGGCCGTGTTGTGGCGTAGAGAAAAATCTCCTCTCGATCTCAAAATAGCTTCTGCGTCAGTGCGATCCACCGCCAATAGCCGCGACCCGGTAGGGGAGCGCGAGCTAGGGCGCACGGTCGCGCGCTCCCCTGTCGGGTCGCGGCTAAACGAATGGCGAGACCACCCTGCCATGTGATACAATAGCGGTCTGGTGCCCCCGCGCCGGAGGATCCGCATGCAAACCGCCACGGCAACACCGACTCAATCACTTGACGATCCCTCGTTATATCTCAATCGCGAGCTGAGCTGGCTGGAATTCAATCGCCGCGTCCTGGAAGAGGCCCAGGACGCGACGGTGCCCATGCTGGAGCGGCTGAAGTTCATCGCCATCGTCAGCTCCAATCTCGACGAATTCTTCATGGTGCGCGTCGGCGGACTCCAGCAGAAGGTGCAGGCCAATATCGCCCAGGGCTCCGGGGCGGACCGCATGCCGCCGAGCGAACAACTGGAGCGCATCAGCCAGGCCGTGCGCCAGATGGTGGAGCAGCAATACCGCACGCTCATGGAAGAGATCATGCCGGCGCTGGAGAAGGAAGGCATCGTCGTACGCGGCCAGAAAGACCTGTGCGATGCCGACAAACAACATTTGCGCGACGTCTTCAGCCGGGAGATCTTTCCGGTGCTGACGCCGCTAGCCATCGACGCCGGCCACCGCTTCCCCCGGCTGCTGAACAAGTCGCTGAACCTGGCGGTGCTGCTGCAGCGGCCGAACCATCCGGAGAAACTCATCGCCGTCGTGCAAGTTCCCGCCGTGCTGCCCCGGTTTTTGCCCCTGCCAGCGGAAAAGGGACATGCCTTTGTGCCGCTGGAGACGGTGATCCGCATGCATCTGCCCGACCTGTTCCCGGGCATGACGCTGGACACGGCGATGATATTCCGGGTCACGCGCAACAGCGACTTCGAGATCGACGACGATGAAGTGGAGGACCTGCTCAAGACCATCGAGGAAGAGGTGCGCAAACGCCGTCAGGGGGCGGCGGTCCGGCTTGAGATCGAGGCCGATGCGCCCGTGGGCATCGAGCAGCTTCTGGTAGAGCGGCTCGACCTGGATCCGAGCGACGTCTACCGCATCCCCGGCTTTATCGACGGCACCGGTCTCTTCCAGATTTACTACGTGCCGGGATATCCGCAGATGCGCGATCCGTTGTTCGTGCCGCAGCAGGTCCCGGAATTCGTCAATGCCAGCAACTGCTGGAACGCCATCCGCGCCCAGGACATCCTCCTGCATCATCCCTATGAATCGTTCGGCCACATCGTCGATTTCATCGAAGCGGCGGCGGATGATGAACGGGTGCTGGCTATCAAGCAGACGCTCTATCGCACCAGCAGTGATTCGGCGATCGTCCGCGCCCTGCAGCGTGCCGCCGACAACGGCAAGCAGGTTACCGCGCTCATTGAACTCAAGGCGCGGCTGGATGAAGAGCGCAATATCGTCTGGGCCCGCGAGCTGGAGAAGGCCGGCGTGCATGTTGTGTTCGGCTTTGTCGGCCTCAAGACCCACTGCAAGGTGGCCCTGGTGGTGCGCCGCGAGGAAGACGGCATTCGCCGTTATGTTCATCTGGCGAGCGGCAATTACAATCCGCAGACGGCACGCATGTATACCGATCTGGGCTTCTTCACCTGCAACCCGGATTTCTGTGAGGACGTCTCGGCGCTGTTCAACTACTTGACGGGCTACTGTGAACTGCCGCAATGGCGCAAGCTCATCGTG
>DASZFN010000063.1:0-2795 GCA_035939715.1 Gemmataceae bacterium
CCCTGAGGTACTCCGAAGGGCGTGCCGAAGCGCCAGGAACAGTCGCCTCTTGCGCAGGCAGGACCGACAGAATATCTTGGCCTGCATGCGAATGGTTGCGGCTTCCGCACGCCCTTCGGAGTACCTCAGGGCGTGCCACCCGCCGCCGCGCGAACCTCTTGCCCGCAGCGCGTGTCCGAGGTGCGGTTTGACTCCAGATCCGAGGAGAACGCCATGCTACGTGGAACCCGCATCCTCATGGGCCAAGAGGCCCGCAACTTTACCGGAGCTGCCGACCGCTTGCGGAGGCGGCTTCACCGCTGAAGGCTTCGACGAGATCATCCTGCCCTCTCTGTGGGAGCAACGCACATTCAACGAGAAAGCCGCCGGCTCGCCCGTCCTGGCACAGATGTGGACGTTTCAGGACAAGGGGGGGCGTAATGTCTGCCTGATTCCTGAAGCCACCGGCGTTATCCAGGAGCTGTACCGCGATCAGTGGGAGAGTTCACTCCCGAAGCCCATCCGCCTCTTCTACATCACCCGATGCTACCGCTACGAGCGCCCACAGGCTGGCCGCTACCGCGAGTTCACGCAGGTAGGCGTTGAAATCCTCGGCCCAGAAACGCCCAAGGACGAAGCCGTCGCCGTGCTACGGAAGTGCCTCGACGAGTTCGGCCTGGGCTACAGGTTCGTCCCGGCAGTTAAGCGAGGCCTGACTTACTACACGGAGGACGGTTTTGAGGTTGAGTGCGACCAACTCGGTGCACAGAAGCAGATCGCCGGAGGCGGTCGATACCCCGAGGGCATTGGCTGGGCGATCGGTCTGGATCGGCTGCTGCTGGCCCTTCGCTCCACGGCTTGACCATGCGGCCAGTCCGCCGGCCGGACCGGGCAGACCGTCTTCGCCTTCACGCCCACCGCCTGGCCGTCGCGGCACACCTTCCGCCACAGCGACTTGCCCACCGGCGGCAGGAGGCGCATTAATGCGCAGAGACTCCTGATTCCGACTTGATGCCGATCTTCTCCGCGCCCCTCTTGACGTACCACTTCAGCTCTTCCCACGGAGTCACAAAGTAGCCAACCTTTCCTAAGACTGTTCCATTGTGAAAGGTAATGCAGATCCAGTTAGGGCCACTTCTCCAATAGCACGCAACAAACTGGTCTTGTCCGACATCTGGTGAGTGATCTTCGGTTGAGTAATCCTGGCCGAGAATCTCGACAACTTCCCCTAAACTCATGTAGTTGTGAATCCGGTCGCCGTTCTTGCGCGTAATCCGGCTGTGCGGCACAAAGAGCCAGACGCAGACCACGATAGCTGCGAACAGGGTAGCGGCGGTGAGCCAGAAGGTGCGGCGGGACGGGATTCGCATGGGCAAGATTGTACCCGTTGGCTAAGTCCTCTTTGCAATGTTGTTCGCGTTTTTCTTCGGAGCCCGCGAGGATCAACCGGGGCTGCTTCGTTCAAGAGCAATCTGCCGGCTCAGCCAGATTTTTTCGGAAATTCTCCAAGACCGCCATAGACCGCCAAGTGATTTGGCGGACGGATTAATGAGAAATTCCACATCCAGGCAAAATGCCTCATTTGGACAAAAAATCGGCATTCCCGTTTCCTGGGCGAGGATTTCAAGGGGCGGCAGTCCCTTGCGTGGCAAACTCACTTTTTTTCGGACGCAACTTACCGCGCGATTTGTCCTTACGGCGCTGAATGAGTTTGCCAACCGTGGCAAACTCAGTGGCAAACTGGCACAGTCATTTTGGCAGGCATGACGATAGTTTCAAGAAATGCCGCGCGCAGATCCATCACTTGCGTTTGACCACATCGTACTTGCCGGCGAACCACCAATCGAGGCTGTTCACTTCAAGGATATCGTGGGCCTGATTGTCGGAGACCGTGGCGCCGGGGCCGGTGGCGCGCAGGAACTAGTTGCCGTTGCGGCGATGGGCGAAGTTTGTGCCCGTGCCGGTGGCGCTCAGGTCGGCGATGCGCGTCTGCAAGCTGTCGTTGGAGGTCCATTCGGCCATGATGGCGGCCAGGGCCGCTTCGTTATGATCGAAGGCCGTGGTGCCGCCCACGAGAATGTCCTGACCGTTCCGGCCATCGAGGACGGCGTTGCCGGTGCCGCCGATGAGCAGGTCGCGTCCTTTGCCGCCCATGAGCGTGTCGTGGCCGCTGCCGCCGACCAGGACGTCGTTGCCGGCCCCGCCTTCCAGAAGATCGTTGCCGGTGCCGGCGAACAGCCAGGCGGACAGTTGGATGTTCTCGGCAAGGTGAATGCGGTCGTTGCCGGCCTGGGCATAGGCCACGATCCTGCTGGTCGGCGCAAACACGCCCACGTTCTGGCCATTGAGCTGCACGCGCACCTGGCCGCTCTTGCCGACGGCTTCAAACTGGATGTTGTCGTTGCCCGTGCTGCCGCCCACGACCAGCATGGTCTTGCCGGGGTAGAGCGGGTCGCTCTGCAACTCCACGGCGTCGATGTGGATCGTGGTGTGGGCCGCGGCGCTCTGGCCCGTGGCCAGATCGGTGGCGGTTACGTTGATCGTGTAGTTACCGGAGTTGGTGAATACGTGGTCGACGGTTTGCGGTCCGGCGCCGATCACGGTTTGAGTGGCCCCGTTCCAGTTGATGACGTACTTGATGGAGTCGGTCGCGGCGGCGCCGGTCACGCTCAGCGCGAAGAGTCGGTCCTGACCGCGCACGCCGTTGGTTGGTCCGGTGATGCTTGCGGCGAGCGTCGTGTTGCCGACGACCTGCACGCCGACGCTGCTGCTGACGGACGCGGGATCGGGCTCGGACACCGTGACGACGATAAGGT
>DASZFN010000064.1:0-4818 GCA_035939715.1 Gemmataceae bacterium
CGCGCAATCGCCATCGACAAGGTGCTGGAGCTGGTGCAAGCTTTCGACGCGCAGCGAATCTTGCTCGGCAGCGGCACACTTATCGACGCGCTAGGCTTGCGCGAGCGCCTCAAGTTAGCCCGTCGTGACGTGGATTCCGCAGACGCGGCGCGGGACACATTGTTCGCCGCCGATGTCGGCATCAGTGGGGTCGATTATCTTGTCGCAGAGACGGGAAGCCTGGTCTTCCTGGCCCGGCCAAGCGAACCGCGCTCGCTGAGTCTCTTGCCGCCGGTTCACATTGCCATTGCTTCCGTGGAGCAGATCATCCCAGACCTCTTCGATTTCTTCGACCTGGCTGGCGTGCGGGAGGACGGAACGCCGCCCTCCTGTATTTCCATAATCACGGGGCCGAGCAAGACGGGCGATATCGAACTGAAGCTGGTGACCGGCGTGCACGGCCCCGGCGAAATCCACGTCATCCTGATATCGCAATAGCCTCGTTCCCAGGCTCTGCCTGGGAACGCACTGTGCCCGAGGCTCCGCCTCGTGAGGCAGGGCCTGGGGACCAGAAGCGAACGCCCTGGCTGGTTTGCTCTTCGCGGTGATTCCTGCCATAATACAGCGCGTCAGCCCGTGCTTGCTTGCCGGGACGGAGCAGGGACGTAAATAAGCTACGGTAGACCTGGGGCGTTCGGCGGTCCTTTTCGGGGCGAATTCATGAGTCAGTTGGAGCTACGTGCAGGGCTGGCCGATGTGCCGGTGGCGGAATCGAGCATCAGCTTTATCGACGGCAAGCGGGCGCGGCTGGAGTATCGCGGCGTCGCCGTTGAGACGCTGGCCCGCGAAAGTTGCTACGAGGAAACGGCCTGGCTGCTCCTGCGCGGCGAGCTGCCCAGCCAGCGCGAGCTGGCGGACTTCGACGATCAACTGCGCCATCACCGCCGCATCAAATACAAGCTGCGCGATCTCATCAAATGCCTGCCCGAGACCGGCCATCCCATGGACGCTCTCCAGGCCGCGGTCGCGGCCATGGGCATGTTCTACCCGTCCCGTGATGTCTTCAGCGCCCAGAGCAACTGGGAATCGGTCGTCCGCCTGATTGCCAAGATGCCGACCGTCGTGGCCGCCTTCCATCGCCTGCGCCACGGCGATGAAGCGATTTCGCCGCGCGATGATCTCGACAACGCAGCTAACTTCTACTGGATGCTCTTCGAGCGCGAGCCGTCGCCGGCGGTCCGCAAGGTGCTGGACGCCTGCCTGATCCTGCACGCCGAACACACCATGAACGCCTCGACCTTCAGCGGCCGCGTTACCGGCTCGACGCTGGCCAATCCGTACACGGTCGTCAGCTCAGCCATCGGTACCCTCACCGGTCCGCTGCACGGCGGCGCCAACGAAGAGGTGCTGGACATGCTCGACGAGATCGGCGACGAGCATAACGTCCGCGCCTGGCTGGAAGACGCCGCCACGAACAAGAAAAAGATCATGGGCTTCGGCCATCGTGTCTACAAGGTAAAGGACCCGCGTGCCACCGTGCTCCAGGAGTTGGCGGAACACGTGTTCGCGGAGACCAGCCGGCCGAAGCTATACGAGCTGGCCATGGAGCTGGAACGCGTGGCCGCGGGCATTCTCGGCCCGAAGGGCATTTATCCAAACGTCGATTACTATTCCGGTATCGTTTACAACGCCCTCGGCATCCCCCGCGATCTTTTCACGCCTGTCTTCGCCGTCTCGCGCGTCGCCGGTTGGCTGTCCCACTGGCTCGAACAACTCAAGAACAACCGCATCTTCCGGCCTGAACAAGTTTACGTGGGCAAGCACGACGTGCCGTATGTGCCGCTGGAAAAACGGCCGTGAGCAAATCCAGCATCATGCAAAGGTGATTGAGACAGGAACAATGCCATGCTGGATGCACAGTTCATTCGCGAGCACGTAAATGAAGTCAAAATAAACTGCCGCAATCGCCATGTGCAGGCAGACGTCGACGGCGTTGTCCGGCTTGATGAAGAGCGCAGGCGCGTTCTTCAGGAGACGCAGACGCTTCAGCAAAGGCAAAATGAGCTTAAAAAACTTACGCCGCAAGAGAAAGATCCCGAGAAGAAAAAAGGCTTAATTCAAGAAGGGCGCAGCCTGCGCGATCAAGTGGCCGGATTGGAGACACGCCTCAAGCAGGTCGAAGCCGACCTTCGCACGTTGCTGATGACCATCCCGAACATGTCGCATCCGAGCGCCCCGGTCGGCACGACTGCCGAAGACAACAAAGTCATCCGCACCTGGGGAGAGCCGCGTAAGTTCGATTTTCCCGCGAAGGACCATGTCGCTCTCGCTGAGGCACTAGACCTGGTCGATTTTGATGCCGGCGCTGCGGTGGCAGGGCAGAAGTTCTACTTCCTCAAAAACGAAGCGGTCCTGCTCGAATTGGCCCTGGTCAATCAAGCGATGGGCGTGCTCATCCGCGAGGGCTATACGCCGATCATCACGCCCGACGTGGCGCGCAGTGAGGTGCTAGAAGGTATCGGCTTCATTCCCCGGGGGCCGGAGACACAGATCTACAGCATCGAAAACACGGACCTCTGCCTGATCGCCACGGCGGAGATCACGCTCGGTGGTATGCATCGCGACAAGATTTTTGACGAGCTACAGCTACCCATCAAGTACGTCGGCCTGTCGCACTGCTTCCGCACGGAGGCCGGCGCTCCCGGACGCGATGCGCGCGGTCTTTATCGCGTACATCAGTTCACGAAGGTCGAGATGTTCGCCTTTTGCGCACCGGATCAAAGCGAGGCGATTCACGAAGAGATCCTGGCCATCGAAGAGAAGATTTTCCAGGGCCTTGGCATTCCTTATCACGTGATCGACACGTGCACGGGCGATCTCGGTGGGCCGGCCTATCGCAAGTACGACCTGGAAGCCTGGATGCCCGGTCGAGGAAAGGCCGGGGAATACGGCGAGGTCACCAGCACCTCGAATTGCACCGACTACCAGGCACGCCGGCTCAATATCCGCTACAAAATTCCAGGGCAGAAGGGAACGCGTTTCGTGCACACCTTGAACGGCACGGCTGTCGCGGTGAGTCGCGCTCTCGTGGCGATCCTTGAGAATTACCAACAGGCAGACGGCTCGATTCTGGTACCCGAAGCATTGCAACCGGCGGTAGGTAAGGAACGCATCGGAGCGCACGAAAAATGAAGACCCCGCCCGCACGTCGATTCAGACCGGGATCGCTTCCTACCCTGTCGCTGTGAGAGCCGGGCCAAAGATGCGCATTTTCCTTTACGAATACACCACGGCCTCGTTGCCGTCAGGCACATCCTGCGAGTCGTTGCAAGCGGAAGGCTGGGCCATGCTGTCGGCCTTGCTCGAAGATTTCAACCGCGTGCCGGGCGTGGAGACGGTCACCCTCCTGGACACCGGCTCTTCTCGTCAAGCGGCAGGGTCCGTCTATCGGGTGAATCAGGATCACGAGAAAACGTTTTGCGAGCTGGCTGGCAGTGCCAGCTTCACGCTGGTGATAGCGCCGGAATTCGATGACATCCTGCTTACGCGCTGCCGTTGGGTGGAAGAGGTGGGCGGACGGCTGCTGGGCAGCTCTCCTGAGGCGGTGGCGCTGGCGGCCGATAAGCTGGCCCTGAGCCAACACCTCCGTGAGCTCTTGATTCCGACGCCCGAGTGCCGGCAAATTCAGGACGGGGAAATGCCGGCGGACGGTTCCTACCCGCTGGTGTGGAAGCCGCGTTGCGGGGCAGGGTCGCTGGCCACCTTTCGGGTGAATGATTCGGACGACTGGCGCCGCCGCCAGCATGAGTTGAAGGACTGGCGGGGCGAAATGCTTGTGCAACCTTTCGTCGCTGGCTCGCCGGCCAGTGTCGCGTTCCTGGTCGGCAAGGAGCAGCAGGTGGCCTTGCAGCCCACGGCTCAAATCCTTTCGCAGGACGGTCGCTTTCGCTATCTCGGTGGCAGCACACCCCTATCACCACAGCTGGCGGAGCGTGCTGTAAGGCTAGCCGCGCGCGCGATTGACGGTCTGCTCGGATTGCATGGTTACGTGGGCGTGGATATGGTCCTCGGCGAGGCGGCAAGCGGCGATCAAGATTACGTTATAGAGATCAATCCGCGTCTTACCACCTCATATGTCGGACTTCGCGCCCTGGCAGAAAGCAACCTGGCGGCTGCCATGTTGCAAGCCGTTCGGGGTGAGAGGATATCCGTGCCGCGGTGGAAGAAGGCCCATGTTGCTTTTGAAGCGCGGGGGGAAGTCGTGGTTGAAAGCAGAGAGTACTGAGTACCGAGTACCGAGTACTGAGTACCGAGTACTGAGTACTGAGTACTGAGTACTGAGTACCGGACGCTGAGTGCTGAGTACTCTGTAGTGAGTACCAGACTTGGCTGGGTCCGGCCCACCCACCGCGCGCGACCGCGTTTCTCAGGCCCTTCAGACTTTACCCTAATCCCTTCACCTCCTCACTCCTTCATTCCTCACCCCTCGTCCCTTCATCCCTCGCCCCTGCTCCAAGGAGCCGGACGCTTTTCAAAAAACGCGGCCAGCCCAGCCTGGCATTCATCGGTGAGACGGGGCGCGGCGCTGGCTTGCGCCGCTTCCTCGAGCGAAAGGGCGTGCTGCGAAAAACGTTCGAGCAAGCTCTTGGTGGTGGCGAGAGCATTCGGTCCCCCCTCGGCCACGGCCCGGGCGAGCGCCAGCGCCCGGTCCAGCAATTGCGCGGTGGGAACAACTTCGTTGATAAGGCCCGTTCGGTGGGCTTCGCCGGCATCGATCAACTCACCCGTCAAAAGGAGATAGCGCGCCATGCGCTCGCTGACGTGACGCAGCAGGTGCGG
>DASZFN010000065.1:0-3198 GCA_035939715.1 Gemmataceae bacterium
ATTACGGCGCCGGCACGGTCATGGTCTGGGACGAAGGCACCTACCATGCCGCGGAAAGTACTGATCCAGGCGAAGCAGAAGTCTTCTTGCGCAAGGGTCTCGAGAAGGGACATCTCCGGCTCGTGCTCCAGGGGAAGAAACTGCGCGGCGAATTTGCACTCGTGAAACTCCGTAAAGGAGAAGCGAACGCCTGGTTGCTCTTCAAGAAGAACGACCAGTATGCGGAAACGACGGATGTAAGAACGAGGGATGGCTCCGCGGTGTCGGGGCGAACGCTCGAAGAAATTGCCGCTCAGGCGCCTGGCTCCGGCGAAGTCTGGGCAAGCAACCGCACAGCCGTGCTCGAGGAAATGCAGGACGCCCCGAAGGGCAAGCCGCCCCGCAAGGTCAAGCCCATGTTGGCCACGCTGGTGGACAAACCCTTCGACCGGGCGGGCTGGCTCTTTGAAATTAAATGGGACGGCTACCGGGCGATTGCAGAAGTCAGCCAGGGTGGGATTCGGCTGTATTCGCGCAAGCAATTGTCCTTCAACGAACGTTATCAGCCCGTGGTAACCGCCCTGGGGCAACTCGGTCATGAGGCGGTCCTCGACGGGGAAATCGTTGTGCTCGATGGGGAGGGCAAGCCGCGCTTCCAACTGTTGCAGAATTACGAGAAGACGAGAGAAGGGCAGCTTGTCTACTACGTCTTTGATCTGCTTTACCTGGACGGGCGCGACCTGCGCTCCTTGCCCCTGTCTCGGCGCAAGAAGATTTTGCAAGCAATCCTCGGCAAATCGCTGCATGTCCGGCTGAGCTATCACGTGGAGCAAAAGGGCAAGCTGTTCTTGCAGGCGGCCAAGAAGCAAGGACTTGAGGGGATCATGGCCAAGGACGGCGCCAGTCCGTATCGCGAAGGCAAGCGCACCCATGAATGGTTGAAGATTAAACTGCCTGAAGGCCGCCTTTCTCGGCCGCGACGGACCAGGTAGAGATTCCGCAAATCGGCGTGCGCGCTTCGGCAGCATAGTAACCCGAAACGCCAGCGAGGCCCTCGCTCGCGCTTCGGGCTGGTACAGCAGCTTGACATACCGCCGTCAGACACTTCTGCCCGCAAGGCTCTTCGAGTAGAATGAACACCTGCCACCCGGTCACGGCAGCAGACCAGCCAGCAAGGTCTTTTTTTCTCCAGGGAAGCCTGAGGGCACGCGGAACATGGCAGCAATCACGCCCGCTAAGCCCAAGGCCAACATTCTCCTCGTCGATGACCAAAGGGAAAATCTCCTGGCCCTGGAAGCGGTCCTCGAGGAGCTGGGGCATGAACTGGTGTTTACCCGTTCCGGGGAGGAAGCCCTTCGCCTCGTGCAACAGCGCGAATTTGCGGTCGTTCTCCTTGATGTTCATATGCAGGGGCTGGACGGTTTTGAGACGGCCAAGCGCATCCGGCTGCGCGAGGACAGCGAGTATACGCCGATCATTTTCCTCACGGCTTTTGAGACCGACCGTCGCCAGCTGGAAGAGGCGTACACGCTCGGCGCCGTGGACTACCTGGTGAAACCCCTGGTGCCTGTGATCCTGCGCGCCAAGGTGACCGGGTTTGTCGAGCTGTTCCAGAAGAGCGAGCAGATCAAACGGCAGGCGGAACAGCTTCGCCACATGGAGCGGCGCGAATTGGAAGACCGCTTTCGCTCCATCATCGAAAACAGTTATGACGTCGTGGTGCTGATTGCCGCCGACGGCACGGCCCGCTACGTCAGTCCATCGCTCACGCGCGTCATCGGCTATACGCCGGAAGAATTCGTCGGCGGCAATGTATTCGAGCGGATGCACCCAGACGATTTAGCGCACATGACCACGATTTTCGCGGAGCTGCTGGCGGAACCGGGCGCTTCCAGAAGCGCACAATTTCGCTATCGCCACAAGGACGGATCGTGGCGCTGGCTCAACGGCACCGGCACGAATCTCCTGGGCAAACCAGGCATTCAAGCCGTGGTCGGTAATTTTCAGGATATTGACGAACAGAAAAGGCATGAGGCGGAGCGACAGGAGCTTTTGCTGCGCGAGCAGAGAGCGCGCGCGGAGCTGGAGAAGTCTACGGACAGATTGCGCGAGGCGAATGAGGCCAAGGACAATTTCCTGGCCACGCTGGCGCACGAGCTGCGCAATCCGCTGGCGCCGATTCGCAATGCCTTGCAGATCATGCGCCTGGGGGGAAGCGACGCGGCAACCATCGGGCAGGCGCGCGAATTGATGGAGCGGCAGATTCAGCAAATGGTGCGCCTCATCGACGACCTGCTCGACGTCTCGCGCATTTCCCGCGGCAAGATCGAGCTGCGCAAAGAGCGCGTCGAGCTGGCCGAGATCGTCAAGACGGCCCTGGAGACGACGCGGCCGCTGGTCGAGGCCGCCAATCACCAGTTGATCGTGGAGCTTCCGCAAGAGCCGCTTCACCTGGAGGCGGATCCCATCCGCCTGGCTCAGGTGCTGGCCAATCTGATGAACAATAGCGCCAAGTACACCGACGAGGGCGGGCACATCCGGCTCACCGCGCAGCGGGAACACGACGAGGTGGTAGTGCGCGTGCGCGACAACGGCATCGGCATTCCGGCCGACATGCTGCCGCGGGTCTTTGATATGTTTACGCAGGTCAATCGCTCCCTGGGACGGTCTCAGGGCGGGCTGGGTATTGGCCTGACGCTGGTGCAAAGCCTGGTGTACATGCATGGCGGCAGCGTGCAGGTTTTCAGTGACGGACCCGGGCAAGGCAGCGAGTTTGTGGTTCGCCTGCCCCTTCGGCGCGCTGGGGGCCAGGAAGAGCCGGCACAAAACAACCGGGGCATGGCGGCTGATCAGGTCTTAGCCCCGAGGCGCATCCTGGTCGTCGATGATAACCACGATGCTGCCGAGAGTCTGTCCATGCTCCTAAAGTTGATGGGGCAAAAAGTGCAGGTGGCCTTCAGCGCTCCCGAGGCGCTGGCGGCGGCGCGACTCGACCCGCCCGAAATGGCCTTCCTGGACATCGGCATGCCGGACATGGACGGGTATGAACTCGCCAGACGACTGCGGGCGGATCCCGAGCTCCGCCATATGGTGCTGGTGGCCTTGACCGGCTGGGGGCAGGACAAGGATCGGCAGCGCAGCCGCGAAGTGGGTTTCGATCACCACCTGACCAAGCCGGCCGATCCCGAGGCTTTGCATCAGCTCCTCGCGGATGGAGAT
>DASZFN010000066.1:0-5379 GCA_035939715.1 Gemmataceae bacterium
GCGGAGATCGACCAGGAGCGCGGAAAGCCCCTCGTCCAGGCACGGCAGGCACCAGCCCATGCCGTACGAGCCGTTGCCGAAGGCGTTGCCCATGCCCATTTCGCTTCCGTGCATGTCCCAGCTCGAGGCCGGCGGGCCGACGGCGGCCTGACCGGGCGCCGACCCAGTCCAGCCGTTGACCGTGACGAAGCTGACGCCCGCTTCGACAAGGCGACGAGCCAACAGCAGATTCTGGCCCAGTGGGTGCATGCCGTAACGTTGCCGCACGACTACCGGCTCGCGGCTGATGTCGAAGACCTCGCGACTGCCCTGCCCGCTGGCGAGTTCGAACGCGCGGCGATGCAAGTCTTCCCAGTCCCTGAAGGCCGGGCTGGTGCACGTGGCCGTCTGCGCGTTCACGACGTTGATCAACCTGCGAAGGCCCAGCAAGCGCTCCGGCTCCGCCGCGGGCTTCAATTCGTCGGGGGGCTGGAAAGTAGCCATGGCGGCATGGTTGTTGGCCGAGCCGACGAAGAGCGGGGTGAACCGGGCGCCCAGATGGCCGCCGCTGCCGATGTTGGGAGCGCAGAACACTGGGTCGCCGACGCAACGAATCAGCCAGACGTAATTGGCGATGTTGCGTTCGGTCGGTCGGAGGCGAGAAACAATGGATCCCAGGTAGGGAGAATCCGCCGGGGCGCTGGGCTGACCGCTCAACAGGTGGTGCATGGCGTCGAAATGGTTACTGATGTTGCCGACGTGGGTCATCGAGCGGATGAGGCAAATGTGCTCCGTCAAGGAAGCGAGGCGCCTATGCAGCTCGCTGATCCGCATCCCAGGCACGCGGGTGGCGACCGGGTGGTAGGGGCCGCGAATATCGGCCGGCGCGGAGGGCTTCAGGTCCCAGGTGTCCAGATGGCTGGGACCACCGCATAACAGGATGAAGATGCACGATTTCTCCGCCGCGACGCCGCGCAGGCCCTGCTTAGCGTCCACGCTGGCCGCAACCATCCCAGGGACGCCCATGGCCAGGGCACCGACCCCGCCGGCCTGGATGAACTGACGGCGTGAAATCGGGGCAGTCGGTCGCTGCGTGGCGTTGCGTGCAGGGCTCATCTAACCTCCCGGAAATGAGGACGCGACTCGCGGGCAGGCCGCCCGATCAGCAGCCATGTTACCGGTAGCATTGCAACAGGGGAAGAGGGCCAACGCAACCAGGTTTCCATGTTTAGCCTTCTGAAGATTCAGCTCACGTGCACTTGTTTTAGACGGCCAACCAGTCCCGAACACATCGGACAGTGGGGAGCCAGCTCCGTCAAGTCGGCAATAGTTTCCGGGTCGGCTGCGGGCTGCTAAACTGAATGCCTGACGGGCAGGGCGGCATCCGGCGTAAACAACGGGAAGTATCTGCTATGGAGCGGCGAATGCTGACGATTCATGACCCGTCTACCGCAGTTATCACACGGCGCAGCTTTCTTCGAGTTGGCGCCCTTACTCTTAGCGGGTTGATCCTGAGCGATGTGCTCCGCTTGCGTGCCGAGGCACCGGCATCGCAAAAGCGACGTCCCAAGTCGGTTGTCATGATCCACCTTAGCGGCGGGCCTTCTCATGTCGATATGTACGACATGAAGCCGAATGCCCCCCGCGAATACCGGGGCGACTTTCGCCCGGTGAAGACTAACGTGCCAGGCATGGAGATCTGCGAACTCATGCCGATGCAGGCAAAGATCGCGGACAAGTTCGCTATTCTGCGTGGTGTACAACTGGCCCACCTACATACCGCCAACGAGTTCTACAGCGGTTATCCGTGGCAGGACTCGCCGCGTGCCTCGGTGCCCAATGAGGCCCAGCGTCCTGCGATAGGCGCAGTTGTAAGCCGAATACGCGGCAGCTCCGTTATTCCGCCTTACGTGAGCCTGGATAACAAACCAGACTGGGAGCAGGCGTACTATGCAGGCCTTGAACACGAGCCGTTCCGCATTGGGGGCGGCAACTCCAAGGAGCCGCTGGACAACCTGAGACGTTCTAAGAACGTAAGCAGTCTGCGGTTGAAGAGTCGAAGGGACTTGCTCCATGCGTTTGATACTTTTCGCCGGGACTTAGACGTCGCGGGGACCATAACGGGCCTCGATGGCTTCCAGGCACGTGCCCTGGAGATGGTTTCGTCCGGCAAAGTCCGCGCCGCCTTCGATCTGGAAATGGAGCCTGACGCCGTCCGCAATCGCTATGGCCAGGGTCGTGTCAAGCACGGCAATCATCCCGGCCCCGTGCTATTGCAAGCGCGTCGACTCATCGAGGCGGGCGTTTCCGTCGTGACCGCTTGCGTGTACGGCGCTGGCCCATGGGACACCCATCGCCAGAATTTCGTGACGCTTCGTGACCTGTTACCACCGCTGGACCAAGCGCTGAGTGCCTTGATCCTCGATCTGGAGGCACGAGGCCTGCTCCAGGACGTGGTGGTGTTGATGGGTGGGGAGTTTGGCCGAACGCCCCGCATCGGCGATCAGACTGCTGACGGCCGTGGCCACTGGCCGGAAGCTGGGTTTCTCTGGATAGCCGGCGGTGGACTCAGGAGTGGCCAGGTAATTGGCGCCACCGACGCACGCGGCGAAAGCGTCATCGGCAAGCCGATTCGGATGCAGAATGTGCTGGCCACGGTTTACCACGTTCTCGGGATTGACCCTGCGACAACGTTCGTTGACTACAACGGACGACCCCAGTATCTCCTCGAAGACCGTGAGCCAGTGACGCAACTGCTATAAGCTGAGCTGGATCCCAGCGACCGAGGCTGGGATTCGCACTTGATCTATCGAGCGAAAATCGTCAAGCCGCTCATGCGGTTGCCGCGCCGCCCCGACACCATGGTCGCAGCGATCACGATTTGCGGAGCGGCCCGGGACCGTTTCTTGTCAATCTCATTTTTTTGCTTAACCGACGCAGCACGGCCCTTGGCCGCTCCCTTTGGCCGCCGTTGCTCATTTTAGGGGAATTGCTGAGTAACCTTGCGCCAGCTACGATAACAAAATGGCCGCCACAGCACACCTTTGTGACTCGTGCAACACGATGTACGGCAGCGGATGCGTGAAGTGCCACGGCTCCTCCGCGAGCGAGGCGGCTAATCTTTGCCCGACGTGCAATCTGACCTATGGTCAAACCTGCATTCGGTGCCGGGGTCCATTTGCTAACAATCCAGCCCACATTTGCAGTTCTTGTGCGGCGGCTTGGTCTCATTTATGCGTGAGGTGTGGAACTACTGCCTGAATAGCATCAACAGCGACGTGCACCGGCGAGATCTGCCATGCGCTCGCCGGTGAGGCGAGCAAGTTAGGCGTTTGGGCATGGCGCTGGTCTCGCCTGCCTCCACTGCCGCGCATGGATGCGGCGGCCGCCGAGAGGGGACTCGTGTAAAGGTGACGGCGCTCACAGGGAGCCGGAGGACGCGGACACTTTGCCCAAGTTTGGTTACATCGCGGTCAGGTCCCGAGTTGAACCCGACGCCAAGCAATAACAAAAGGCCCCGTCAGGGGGCCTCGTGGGCAAACGGGTTGCAAAGGGGCGCTAAGATGCCCTACCGACGCCGAACTTGCCGCGCTCAGTCTTCTTGAACCGGGAATCGTTCCCCTTGGTCTGAAGCTCCCTGAGAATTGCGGAATACAACGTGGCCGCTGGAGTCTTGCCGCCGGGCGACGTCCAGTAGCCCTTCGCCGCCATCGTCTTGATCATCGTCTGGCAGTCCATGGGCTCGCCGGCCTCGGCCAGGACTCTGGCGGCGGCGTCGATGGCGCTCAGCTTCTTGGGACCTGCCTCCTTTTTTGCCTTCGGCGCCCGGCCCCGTTTCTTGGCCGCCGGTTCGGTCCCTGGGGCAGCGGCTTGCGTCGCCTCGGCTGGCGGTGTGGTCTCGGCGCCAGGCGTCGCTTCCGGCGTAGCCTCCGCCGCTGCCTGCCCCGCGCTGCCGGCCTCCGGGCTCGTCGCTTCAGCAGTCGGGGTAGCGGCCGCCGGTTCCCGCGGTTGTTGCCGTTCGGGCTGTCCCACGATAGTCCGCTGGTAGGCGTCGTTAATCTTCATGCCCGAATTGACGTAGTTCAGAACCGTGTCCTGGTCGGCCTCGGCGAGGGCCACCAGCTTGGCAACCATTTTTGCCGGGAACTTCATTGCCGCTAGCTCCGGGATGAGCTTCGTGGCGGCGGGGGGCTTCGCCTTCTCTGTACGCTGCTTTGCCTTCGCGCCTTTGGCGCCCTTGTTCTTTGCGGACATGTCATGTCTCCTATGCGGGTAATCGATGCTGGCGCCGCGAACGATGCGACGCAACGACAGCACAGTTACCTCGCGTGCGGAAGGACATCAAGCTAATCTGGACAGGAATTATCTGCTTTTCTGTAGGTTCGGACATGCGTCGAACATGTGGTGGCCTGACCCAGGTCAGAATGTTGCCCTCGTCTCGTCTCGAAGGCGTACTGGGCGGGACCTCAACTCCCAGTTACACTGACGTAGGCCACAAAAAAGGATCGGAAACAGTCTTTGTTGGCGGCGACGAGGTGAACTATGCGAGTCGCTTTAATGTTGTGCGCGCTTGCAGTGCTCGGCCTGGCTTCGGGATGCGGTTCTTCCCGCGGGCCTCTTCTTGGCGGCAAACTGGAGCACGGCACCTTTTGGAAGAACCCGCTGACGGCCGCGAGCAACGAGGGCGGGGAGTACGAGAAGGGTAGCCGGATAGAGGTCTACGACCAGTTCGTCGTCGTTACGACGCCCGATGGGCTGAGCCACGTCCATCCGCACGGTTATTACTCCGGGCTAGCGATCAAGAAGGATTAACGGCCCGCGCAGCCCCCCAGCTGGAAAGGCCGCGTTCGGCAGCCCCGTTCAGCCGACGTCGCTTAGCTCTACGACGACTTCATTCTAGGGCCTCGCGAACCGCGCGGCTTCCCGGAGAGACAATCCGGATCGGGCGGCCGACGTTGGAGAGGTTCTGCTTTTGAGGGTCGATGCCCAGCGCCTGGCAGACCGTAGCGAGGAACTCCGGGACGCTCACCGGACGCTCTTTGATGCTCGTCCCGTCGCGCCCGGTGTCGCCAATCACCTGTCCGCCCTTGATCCCACCACCCGCCAACACGGCGCTGAACGAGTTCGGCCAGTGGTCTCGGCCGTCGGCCCGTGGGAACTTCGGCGTCCGCCCGAACTCGCCCATCCACACGATCAATGTCGTCGCCAGTAAGCCGCGCTCCTTCAGATCGGACATTAGTGCTGCCCAAGCGGGGTCCACTGTCTGGCTGAGGCTGCGAACGGTGTTAGCGTTCTGTCCATGCGTGTCCCAGCCATCCAGCGTCACTTCGACGAACGGCACCTGTCGCTCGATCAGGCGACGCGCCAGCAGACAGCCTTGGCCGAACAGGTTACGTCCAT
>DASZFN010000067.1:0-2811 GCA_035939715.1 Gemmataceae bacterium
GCCCGAACCTCCTCAAGGCTTGCCAGCATCTGCATGTCGCCAAGGACCTCCAGTGCATGCTGGCGTGTTTCTTCATCGCTTTCGCCGGTCGCCGCCAGTGCCTCGGCGCGTTTTGCCGCATCAAGGGCTTCCCGCCACTGCCCCTCCTGGTGGCGCTTGTGCGCTTCCAAAAGTGCAAGCGTTACTCGTTCCTTGACCACGGCTTGGCGGGTTTCCCGCTCTCGGGAGATCTCCTGCTCCCGCGCGGTGCGGTCTCGGACCATCCAGCCGATGCCGGTGCCCGAGAGCACCAGGAAGAACAACACCAGCCCCGCGATTGCCAGGCGGCCCTTGTTCCGACGCGCGAACTTGCGCAATCGATAACCGCCCGATGGCGGACAGGCCAGAACATGCTCGTCATCCAAATAGCGTCGCAAATCCATCGCGAATGCGTTGGCGGCTTCGTAGCGACGGCTGCGGTCTTTCTCCAACGCCTTCATCACGATCCAATCCAGCTCACCGCGCATGAGCTTCATCAGCTTCGCGGGCTCCGTGCCTCGGCAGGCCGCCAGAGTTGGTAAGCGTTCCGCGGAACTCAACTTCGTGCTCGGCTTCGTCGGCTCCTGTTCGCGAATCACGCGCAGCATTTCCAGCATGCCTTGTTTTGCAAGCTCCTTGCGCGTAAAGGGCGGACTGCCAGTCAAAAGTTCATAGAGAAGGACGCCCAGCGAGTAGATGTCGCTGCGTATGTCTATGTCCAGTTGGTTGATTTCCGCCTGCTCGGGCGACATGTATTCCAAGGTGCCAACAATCGCCCCGAAGCCGGTGACCAGCGTTTTTTCGGTCAACGCCTGTCCAGCTGCCTTGGCCACGCCGAAGTCGATCACTTTAGGAACCGGCTTGCCGTCATAGAGCGCGACGAGCACATTGGACGGTTTGAGATCTCGGTGGATGATGCCCTTTTGGTGTGCATGGTGAACGGCCTGACAAACAGGAATTAACAGCTCCACCCGCTGCCGCGGCGTGAGGTGATGTTCATCGCAATACTTGGTGATAGGAACGCCTTTAACGAGGTCCATGACGAAGTAGGGACGACCGGCGCTCGTGGCGCCGGCGTCCAGCACGCGTGCGATGTTCGCGTGATCCATGAGCGCCAAGGCTTGCCGCTCTGCTTCAAAGCGGGCGATGACCTGCTTCGAATCCATGCCGGCTTTGATGAGTTTCAACGCGACCAAGCGCTTAACGGGCTCCAGTTGCTGAGCCATCCAAACTGTGCCCATGCCGCCTTCGCCGATTTGTTCCAGCATCTTGTAAGGGCCGACCTGTGCGCCCGGGGCCTCCGCCTCGGCATGGTACGGACACGTCTGATCTAGTTCGAAGTCCGACGCGCCGGTCACACTGCCGGCATCAAGGTGGGCGTTAAGAAGGAGTTTTGCCTGACGCCGCAGTTCGTCGTCCGTGGCGCAGGCCTGGGCCAAGTAGGCGTCCCAGTCCTCAGGCCCGTGGCCTTCCACTGCCGCAAGAAAAATCTCCTGCAGCTTTGCGAATTCAACAGTCATGGTTCGTCTCTCCTCGGGGCATTCCTTACATAGCAGTGCGAAATGCACGAGGCAGAAATCTCAGAAAATCCCATTGTCAGGAATTCGTTTCTAAACGGCCGGTCAGCTGGTAGTGCAGCCACGCACGAGCGAAGGTCCAGAGTCGGTAGGCGTTGGCTCGCGACAGGTTCAATGCCTCGGCCGCTTGCTCAATCGTGAGCCCCGCAAAGCAATGGAGCTTTACGAGTTGGGACGCAGTGGGATCGTGTCGAGATAGTTTGTCCAGGGCCTCATCGAGGGCCAGTAGATCATCGGGCTGCGCGGTTGCGACCGCATCCGCTTGGTCGAGATTCACCCGCCGCCGGCCGCCGCCGTGCTTCACGGCTTTCTTTCGTCGGGCACTATCGACAAGGATGCGGCGCATTGCCTCAGCAGCTGCGGCGAAGAAGTGACCACGTCCGTTCCAGTGCTGTGCTTGATCGGCGTCCACGAGGCGCAGGTAAGCTTCGTGCACAAGCGCCGTCGCCTGCAATGTCTGACCGGGATTCTCCATTGCCAATTTTGACGCTGCCAGTCTGCGCAACTCGCCGTACACCAGCGGCAATAGTTCCTCCGCCGCGGACAGATCACCCTGCTCAATGGCGGAGAGAATGCGGGTGACTTCGCTCATCGACTCGCCCTTTTGCACACGTCTCCTGGTCACATGTGAGTTTAGCGGCTCCCTCCGGCGGCTTCTATCTTTTCGCGGGTCTCATAAAGTGGCCCGACTCGTTGTCATTTGGTCTCCACGTGGATCGGCTCAGCGAGTGTTGGAGGGCCACACCAGCACGACCGAGAAGGGACGATCCGGGAACCTAGAAGGTTGTGCAATATCTGGGCATGCCGGTCAGCACCTTGTCAGGCACGCAATGTGCACGACAGGATGGCACTTGTTGGCGTCCGAGTGGACACAAGCCACCCCTTGGCACCGGCAGATGTGCGAGATCAAGCCGTATGGATCACATCGGCGCCTCACCAAAGCGCGGGAAAGTCGCGCCGGCCGAGGCGAAAGGCGCGCGTGGCCGACCCCGTAGACTTGTTGGGTGCCGTTTCCCGCCGTTACCGTCAACGTGACAATCTTTCGGCGCGAAATCCATCGTTACATCTGCCGCGCCTTGTTCGGGCCGGGGTAGCCTCCATATGACTTCCGATCTTTTGTCTCGTTCGCACGCCCACGCCGCAAGCGGCGTCGGCATCCGCTCACGGCACGCCCGCTTTGTGCGCGGCTTCTGGGTCAATCTTCTTCAGGGCCTCG
>DASZFN010000068.1:0-7003 GCA_035939715.1 Gemmataceae bacterium
GGCTCCACCAGGGTCCGGAACTTCTGCTCTACTTCGGCATCTGTCATCGGGTTCCTGGCGTGGCCGCGCGGAAATTCCACCTCACGGACAAGCTGTCGGCCGTCCTTCAATTTCACGGTGATGCGATTGGGTATGCCGGCCGGATAACGTTTGCTGAGGCCGGGGTCGCGGTGCACTTTCACTCGGGCGACCAGATCGAGCAAAGCCGGGTCGGTAAACCGTTTGGGATCGAATTGGGCCAGGGTCACGGCGCCGTCGGCCAGCGCCACCGCAGTGCAATAGGGGAGACTATGATCCGCGGTCTCGCGCGTTTTCGGCCGCCATTTCTCCGGGTCCTTGCCGATGATATCCACCGCTGCGTCAAAGGTGTGGATGTCAATCGCAACAATATTACGGATATCGCCGACCTCGGGGCGAAGCTGCAGGGCGGCATCGATGGCGCTTTGCGAATGATACTCCGCCGGCCAGAACTTTATGTAGGTCTGGCTGATCATGAACGGCTGATCCTTGCCGCCCAGCGGCGCCAGCTCGAATGGGCCGGTGAGCAATTTCATGATGCCGACCTCGCCTTCAAAGATCGGCGCCGGGCCGGTCATGCTCTCGGCGGCGAGGAGCGCCGCGAACACGCCGTTGCGCGCCGCGTTGGCGAAGGCGCAGCCTTTCCACATGCTTAGCTCTCCCGAACGCGTTTGCCGCATGGCTACATTGCAAACCCCCGCCAGTCCGATGGCATGCGTCGTCCGTGTTGTATCGAGACGCAGTAGCTTGCAGGCAGCCAGTGCCGAGGAGATGGCGCCGTAGGTGACGTGGTCCCAGCCGTGCTTGCGCAGGCTGGCGGCATCGCACAGACGGCATTGAATCTCGTAGGCCAGCACCGCGGCCGTGATGAGGTCACGCCCGCCGGCGCCGGTGGCTTCGCCCACGCTCAGCACCGCTGCCAGATTGTCGCTGGGATGCGCGGGTTCCAGAGAGAGGTACGTGTCATTGTAGTCCAAATAGCGAATGAGCAGGCCATTGACGAACGTCGCCCATTCTGTGCTGCTGCGGCCGCCGCCCAGCATGCCTGCGCCCGGTTGGCTTTGCACGCGCAGGGCGCAGCGCCTGGCGATGGCATACGCTTCGGCGTCCATGGCGCCGACCGCTGTGGCGAACGAATCGATGAAGCGCCGTTTCGTCTCGTCCACTACGGGGGCCGGCAAATCTTCAAACCGAAGCTGGCCGGCATACTCGGCCAGGCGGTTGGCAAGCGCTTGGGTCATCACGGCGGTCCTCTTTCCTGAACTGCATCCTGGAAAAAGATATCGTAGGTCAGGATTGTGATCCTGACCAGCTTGCGGCCAGGATCAGAATCCTGACCTGCGAGAAGCTTGCGTTGCGCGGGCGCGCGCATACGATACAAGAGCGTCTTCCTTTTTGTTATCGCTGCTCATACAACGCGAGGCGCGTCATGATTCAATTTCAATGCAAATGCGGCAAGCTTCTCCAGGCCCGGGAAGAGCTTGCCGGCCGCATGACCCGCTGTCCCGCTTGCGAGCAGGAGTTTCCCATTCCCGAGGTAAGCAATGCGGTCGAACAGTCGGCACCGCAGCCACTTCAGAGCTTTGATGATGATTATCCGGATGACGATGTCGACAATCAGGATGACGCCGGCCAACCCTTGCCGAGCGGACGGAGCGGCAAAGCCATCGTCAGCCTGATCCTGGGAATTTCATCGTTGGTGCTGCTATTTTTCACGGGCATCCCCGCTATTGTCATGGGCATTGTCGGCTTGCGGGACGTGACCAGGAGCCGGGGCAGAATGCGCGGCACCGGCATGGCGATTACGGGCCTGGTGCTGGGCGTTATCGGCTGCATGATCACCGTGCCCGCACTGCTCCTGGGTTTGTTGCTGCCGGCGACGCTGAAGGTTCGGGAAGCCGCCAATCGTATGAGCAGCATGAACAATTTAAAGCAGCTAGCCCTTGCCATGCAGAATTACCATGACGTTAACGGCCGCTTTCCGCCGGCGGTGGTGCGCGGACGAGACGGCAAGCCCCTTTATAGCTGGCGCGTGCTGCTCCTACCTTATCTGGAACAGAAGACGCTGTTCGACCAATTCAAGCTCGATGAGCCCTGGGACGGTCCCAACAACATCAAGTTGTTGGCGCAAATGCCTAAGGTTTTCGAGGACCCCAGCGCCCAGACACCGGAAAGCGGCATGACCGTCTACCAGGTTTTCATCGGTCCGAAGACGGCGTTCGAGAGCCCGCGCGGCGAAAACCTGGCTTCGTTCAGCGACGGGCTCGCAAACACGATCTTGATTGCCGAGGCGGCAACCGCCGTGCCCTGGAGCAAACCGGCGGATCTGTCTTTTCGTCCCGACGGGCCCTTGCCAAAGCTTGGCGGTCATCACCCCGGGGGTTTCAACATTGCGCTCGCCGATGGTTCTGTACGCTTCATCCACCAGGACGTTGCTGAATCCGTGCTGCGGGGCTTGATTACGCGAAACGGCAACGAGAATGTCCAGGTACCCTGAAAGAACGGGCCTGCCCTCTTTTTCAACAGGCTAATTACCTTTCAAGGGGTTGAACACCAAGCCGCTGAGCAGCTTGGGATAGAAGTATGTTGATTTGGGCGGCATCTTTTCAAGGTTACCGGCAATCTGTTCGACATGCTGCATTGTCGCGGGTGGCACTAACACCGCTAACTGGCATTCCCGGGCGCTCACGGCGGCGTTCACGTCGCGTAGCAAGTGCACATATTTGCAGACCGGCTGTCCGCCAAACCGCTTCGGGATCAATTCACCCAGGACCAGCACGTGCAGAATGCTGACCGCGAGGCCGCGCCAGTCCACGCTATGCTCGGCGGCCAGTTGCGCCATGCTTTCGGGTGAACGAAAACGGGCAACTTGCCAGACGCCGTCGGCGACAGTGCCAAAACCAAGAAGCTCCTGGCTCCCGTCGGCTTCGATCATCTCCCAGGCGTCGCGGGCGCCTTGCTCTCCACGACCGATCATTTCCATGGCAAAGTTTGCTCCGAGCATGTTGCGCAGTTCGTCGCCGGCAAGAGCAGGCATGTTGGAGACGAGCCGATGGGTCGGCAAAATCACCAGGCCCGGGTCATTCATGCTCACCAGCATCATGAGCACAAAATGCGCCGCCGCTTCCGGGTCGCGGGCTTCTCCCGCTTCGCGCCGTTCCTCCCGGTAACCCAAGGCGGTCTCATAGCGATGATGGCCGTCCGCAATGAAGATCGGTTTGGGGCCCATGAGGCCGGTGATCGTACTGACCGCATGCTGGTTGGTCACCGGCCACAGCCGGTTGACGACGCCGAGGTGATCGGTCGCTTCAATCGGCAAGGCGCGGCCAACGGCGGCGTCCAGCGCCTGCTGGACTCGGTTGTCTGGATCGGGATAAAGCCCGAAGATTGGGCTCAGGTTCATGCCGGTGGCGCGGAACAGCTTCAGGCGGTCGGCCTTGGGACCGGACATGGTTTCTTCGTGCGGATAGATCTTCCCCGCGCCGAAGGGCTCCAGACGGACGCGCGCGAGAAATCCTTTGCGTGCAAAGCGCCGGCCCTCCACGTCAAAATCTTGCTGATAGGCATAGACCGCGCGCGCGGAATCCTGCACGATCATCCCCTCGCGCTGCATGTCGCGCAGACAGGCGGCCGCACGCGTATAGCGATTGCTGGTCTCATTGTCGGCCGGTTCCTCCTTGTTCAAGATCAGGCGGATGACGTTGTACGGGCTTCGCTGGTACAGAGCCTGCTGCAAGGCGGGATCGATGACATCGTAAGGAGGAGCCACAACGTCGCTCAAGGCGCCGACGCGGCCCAGGTCATAGCGGTATGCACGAAACGCTCGAATTTCTGCCATGCGGGTCCTTCCTTCCAGTTATCTCGGAGTTCGCTATCTTAGTGAGGGATACGCCTGGAAAGCAATCGAAGACAGCGCTGCCATGCGGAACAGTAAGCTATGAACGAACCGCAGATAAGGACCTTGCTGTCCGAGCGCATCGAGGCCGTGGAGCAGCGCATCCAGGCCGCGTGCCGGCGTGCCGGCCGCGCTCGCACGGAAGTCACACTGGTCGCGGTGACCAAGACCGTGGGGCCGGAAATAGCATCCTTGCTCCCGTCCCTGGGCATGGTAAACCTTGGCGAGAGCCGGCCGCAGGAACTGTGGCGAAAAGCCGCGGCCTTGCCGGCGACGGTGCGCTGGCACCTGGTCGGTCACCTGCAGCGGAACAAGATTGAGCGCACCTTGCCGCTTGTGCATTGCATTCACTCCGTGGATAGCCGCAAGCTCCTGGATACCCTCGAACAAGAAGCGGCAAAGCTGCAAAGAATGCTGCCGATCTTCCTGGAAGTCAACGCCAGCGGCGAAGCCAGCAAGCATGGTTTTACTCCAGCGGAGGTCATTGCTCTGGGTAGCAAGATCGCGGCGTCCCCGCACCTGCAAGTACTCGGCCTGATGACCATGGCTGCGTTCCAGGAGAACTCCGAAGATACCCGGCCGACATTCGTTGCCCTCCGCGAGTTACGGGACACCTTTCGACAGAGCTTGCAAACTCCGGAAAGTCTCCCTCATCTTTCCATGGGCATGACGAACGATTTTGAAGTGGCGCTTGAGGAAGGCGCCACGTTCCTGCGCGTCGGCACCGCCTTATTTGAAGGACTGCCCCGGTGATCGCCATCACGGAAAACGCCCAGGGCTGCATTTTGCCCGTCCATGCCCAACCCGGGGCACGCCGGAACGCAATCGTCGGAGAGCACGCGGGTGCTTTGAAAGTAGCCGTCACCGCGCCGCCGCAAGACGGACGCGCCAACCAGGCGTTAGCGGAGGTCTTGCGCGAAGCGCTTCAATTGAAGCGCGCTCAGGTGGAGCTAATGCGCGGCCACGCCAGCCGCGAGAAGGCGTTTCTCATTCGAGGCTTGACCAGGCTGGAACTGGAGGGCCGAGTCAAGGCCTTCCTCGGCCTCGAGCAGTGACCTGCCGTACTGCGGGACCCACGAGTTGGCTCCACAGTGTATCGGCCTTCAAGTCATGAGCGCGACGAGCGTCCCAGCAGGTAGCAAGCCCAAAAACATAGAGCAGCGGCAACAACCGTGAGAAGAAGGAACCAGGGATCCGTCGCCAGGTGGGACCCTTCCGCGAACATACGGGCGATGTGCGCCAGAGTGATCAGGCCAAAGATCGCGCCGGTGGCTAGGACATAAGCCTTCATTTGCAATCATCTCCGAGGCTATATCAGCGTGCGTGATTCGGCCGCATTGTAACCCGTAGCGCCAGCAAGGGGCAAGCCAGCAAAGGCCCCTTGCTGGCGCTGCGGGTTACAATGCTGCAAGATCCTGCACGCTTATTTAGCTTAATCTGTCTCCGCCGTGATTGCTGCGCAGCATGGCCCGCAAGGGGCCTCCTGGACACCGGCCGGCTTTCCAGATAATATCCCTACTGTGCCCCTCCGCTCAAGTCTGGCGGTCATGGCTCGGGCCACGATGGCGACGCTAAAAAAATCCCAGCAATCCATCAGGTGACTGAGCATGCCTACCTCTCCGCCCGTCAGTAGGGAGTTTGAGAAGCTCACGGAATCTGCGCTAGACGTTCTCGCCCGCATTGAACAACACAAAGTGCAGATAGAAGAGCTCAGGCTTCAGACGCGCACCAGCCTTCCGGAGCTGAAATCGCTGGCGGCGGAAGCCGATCGGCTCCTGAGAAAGGTGCGAGAAATCCGCACCGAATTAGAATGCTGCGAGCCGAAGCAATGACAGGCGGCTAACGAGGTGTGCATGATGGCATTGCCGTTTCGTAACGAGATCAAGGTATTTACCCCTGTGTTTCTATCTCTGGCGATTTTCGCCGTCTGGCCCGTGAAGGCGGAAGACTGGCCATGCTGGCGCGGACCCCGCCTGGATGGCATCTCGCGGGAGACCGGCCTGCTCAAGCAGTGGCCGAAGGACGGCCCCAAGCAGCTCTGGCAAGTCAAGCTATCCGGCGGCTTCTCCTCGGTCGTCGTGGCCAATGGCAAGCTCTTCACTCAGACCAAGGAAAAGAACCAGGAGGTAGTAGTCTGCCTGGAGGCGGCTACCGGGCAGGAGTGCTGGCGTTATCGCTATGATTGTGACTACACCGCGCACCCGACCTTTACCGGCGGCGGCATGCCAAGCTCGCGAACCGGGCCTCGGGCCACGCCAGTCGTTGACAGGGACCGCGTCTACTCCCTGGGCGCCACCGGCATACTGCATTGTCTGGAGTCGAAGACCGGAAAGAAAGTTTGGCAGCAAGAACTTCTCAAAATTGCCGAGCGCGAATGCCCCTCGCATGGCTTTTGCGGTTCTCCTCTGGTAGAGGGCGATCGCGTCTTTGTCGAAACCGGTGGATCGAACGGGAAGTCAATCGCCGCCTTGAACAAGGACGATGGCAGCATTGTTTGGCAGGCCCTGGACGACCCCATCGGCCAGGCCACTCCGGTCCGGGTAGAGGCGGGGAGTTCTTCACAAATCATTTTCTTCACGGGCGCTGGGGCAATTGGCGTTGCCCCGCAGGACGGCAAGCTGCTCTGGCGTTACCCATGGAAGACACGGTTCGACCTTAATATTGCCACGCCCATCTACGCGGACGGCCGGGTGTTCGTTTCTTCCAACTACGGCAGCGGCGCCGCGGTTTTCCGGCTGACGGATAAGAGCGCGCCCGAGACGATCTGGAAATCTCCGGCGATGCAAAACCACATTTCCACGTCCGTGCTCTACGAAGGCTACCTGTACGGGTTCAGCGAGCAACGATTGCGCTGCGTGGACTTTCAGACGGGCGAGGTGAAGTGGGATAAAATCGGCCTGGGAAAGGGCACGCTCGTCATCGCCGACGGCCACCTCATCGTCGTGGGCGACCACGGCCAATTGGTTCTCGCCAAGGCTACGCCTGCTGCGTACACCGAGGTCAGTCGGAGTCAAATCTTCGATAAGGACGCGTTGACCTGGACAGTGCCTGTATTGTCCGGTGGACGGCTGTTCGTTCGCTCGCAGAACG
>DASZFN010000069.1:0-12650 GCA_035939715.1 Gemmataceae bacterium
TATCGAACCAGTTCAGCGTGAAATCGTAGCCTTTATACAGATTGTCCTGCTCGATGTAAGGCAAGACAAAGAGCATCCAGCCCTGCCGCGGCAGCGGTCCGACATTGGAAGTGGGCGGCCGCACCGTCGCCGGGAAGTGACCCTTGGTGTCGTGGAAATTATGCAAGGCGAGGCCAAGCTGTTTGAGGTTGTTCTCGCATTTGGCACGATTGGCTGCTTCGCGCACCTTTTGCACGGCGGGCAGCAACAGGCCGACCAGCACGGCAATGATGGCAATCACTACCAGGAGTTCGATGAGAGTAAACCCCGCACGGGGGCGGACCAGGGATCGTTGCATGTGCTCTGTCCTTTCATCAATTAAAAGATTAATCAGGTGGTTATTTAGACTGCAGGGTTAGCGTTTGATCTGGAATGGCTCCAGCCGGTTCGTGCCCTCCACAATGCGGATCTTGAAGGGCGTGCTGGCCGGTTTGCTGTACAGCGCCGGCAACTGGTTTGGCCCGGGCGCGACATCATCCTTGGTTGGCGGCCGGTACCACTCCACCGTGACCGCATATTCGCCGGCCGGTGCCCCGTCTGCGGCGTCATAAGTGGTTGGTGCGAACGTGCCATCGTTCTCCGCTGTCGCCGTCGGCCGCGTCACTTGCGAGCCCGGGTCGTTGACGGGATGAAAAACGAGGAACGCGTGGGCCAGCGGTTTGCCCTCGTAAAGGATCCTGCCCTCAACCGGGAACACCGGTTTGCGGCCGTTGGCCTTGCCGCACGAGCAGCAGAGCAGGGCAGGAATTACCACGGCGCTGAAAGCAAGCTTCCGGTACCAGGTGGATCGATTCGTCATGGTTGTTGCTGCCTTTCAACTAGTTCCGTTTCGGTTGGTAAATGCGGTCGAACACGCCGTCTTCACGGAAAAACTTCTGCTGCGCTTCTGCCCAGCCCCCCGGAACGATAGTCGTTACCGGGAACAACTCCAGCACCGGCAAGGTGTCCGTATGGTTCTTGAGTACGTCGGGGTTGATGGGACGATAATAATGCCGGGCGAGGATTTCCTGGCCTGCATCGCTGTAGAGGAATTTCAGATAAGCTTCCGCCGCCGCGCCGGTTCCCTTGCGTTCGACATTGGCGTCGACAACCGCGACGTACGGCTCGGCCCGGATGCTGACGGACGGATAGATCAGTTCGAGCTGCCCCCCGGATTCGGCCACTTCAAGCCGGCCTTCGTTCTCCCAGGTGAGGTGCACGTCGCCGATATTCTTCTGAGCGAACGTGGTGGTCGAACCGCGGGCGCCGGAATCGAGAACGGGCACCTGCTGGTAAAGCCTGGTAACGTAGTCGCGTGCTTCTGTCTCGGAGCCGCCACGCTTCAGGACCGATCCCCAGGCCGCCAGAAAGCTGAGCTTGCCGTTGCCTGAGGTCTTGGGGTTGGGCGTGATCACGGCGACTCCGGGCCGGACGAGATCCGGCCAGTCCATGATCGCCCGGGGATTGCCCTTGCGGACAACAAAGACGATGGTGGAGAAGTAAGGCAGGGACCCGTGCGGCAGCCGGCTCTCCCAGTCCGCTTTGATGAGACCCTTCTGGCGGATAGCATCGGTATCGGACCACAGAGCCAGGGTAACCACGTCGGCTTCCAGGCCGTCGATCACGGCCCGCGCCTGCGTGGAAGAGCCGCCGTGCGATTGCTTGATGGTCAGGCGCGCGCCCCTTTCCTGCTCGTAACTCTGAATGAAGGCGGCATTCAGGTCGCGCCACAGTTCGCGGGTGGGGTCATACGAAACATTGAGAAGCTCGAGACCTGCCGGCGCCGGGCCGTGGCCGCGCGCCGATAACCAAACGATACCGCCCACGGCAAGAAGGCCGGCGAGGCCGGCGACAACGATTCGATGCATATGAAGGCTCCTGAATATATTTCAAATGAACACGCGCGCAGCCCGTGGTTGCTCGAAGCGCGCACGGGTAGCGGCGTCGGTACTACCTCGGCAGCAGATCTTATGGTGGAACTAACAACAGCGCGGGCGACACAGGCAGGTATCGTTGCGTGGACGAGAACGATTTGTCGCTCGGTTTGCTTGCATTGGCGTTTAGTCCGCAAAGGCAAAAAATGGACTGATCCCCTATTGCAATGTCCGTGCCAGGATCTCGATGCCCATGACACCGACTGAGTTCATGTGTGTGACGCCGCGCAATGCAATCCATTAGCCATTAGCCCAACGAGGCTTACGCGCAGCCTCGTTGCGTTTGGCTATCATCTCATTGGCGACCGTAAAGCTGCTCAGGCTTTCCAGACATGACATATGCCGTGATATGAGATAGAATGTCCGTCACTAATACCAACTTGCCGTGATATATGACAGGTGACATGCAATGGAACGATTTATCCCTCTTTTGCTCGACATATGGCGTGAGGTCTGCCGGCACATCGAGATCGGCGAATCGGTCGCACGTTTAGCGCCGATTCTGGTTCGCCGGCTTCCCGTGGAGTTGATTCTCGTTCGCCGGCTGGAATGGCAGCGCGGCTCGATCGAGACCGTGGCTACGGGAGTCTGCCGAGGCACTCCGCCCGCGCTGCGCCTGAAGAATGAATGCTCGTCGGCTGTGCTGGAAGCCATCCGCGCCTGGGCGGAGCAAAATCAAGTCATTGGTCTCCCTGCGGAGCAGGCGCGGTACAGGCTTCCCGGGATCTTACCGGAAGGCGTAGAGGGAGAGGTGCTGGCGGGGCCGCTCAATACCGAGAATGAGCCGGTCGGCGTCCTCATTCTCGTGACCCAGGCGCCGCGGACTTTTCGCCCCGAACACCAGGAGCTGCTGCAGGCCCTGCTCGAGCCCTTTGCAGTCGCGCTCGAGAACGATCATCGCGTCCGTGAGCTCACTTCGCTGCGCGAGGCCGTGGAGGCGGACAACCGGTCCTTGCTGTCGCGGCTGGGCCGGCATGACATCGTGGATTCCATTGTCGGCGCCGAAACCGGGCTCAAGCCGGTCATGGCGCAGATCGAGCTGGTCGCCCGCTCGGACGCGCCGGTGCTGGTGCTGGGCGAAACTGGGTCGGGCAAAGAGGTGGTCGCGCGTGCCATCCATTCGCGCTCGCGGCGCGTCTCGGGTCCGTTCCTGCGCGTCAACTGCGGCGCCATTCCCCCCGAGCTCGTCGATTCCGAGCTGTTCGGCCACGAGAAGGGAAGCTTCACCGGCGCGGTCAACATCCGTAAGGGCTGGTTCGAGCGGGCGGACGGCGGCACCCTTTTCCTGGACGAGTGCGGTGAGTTGCCGCTGGCGGCGCAAGTCCGGCTGTTACGCATCCTTCAAGACGGGACCTTTGAGCGCGTGGGCGGCGAAAGACAACTAACCGTAGATGTTCGCATCGTGGCGGCGACGCATCGAGACCTGCAGGCCCTGGTATCAACCGGCCGATTCCGCGAGGATCTGTGGTATCGCATCGCCGTTTTTCCCATTCGCCTGCCGCCGCTGCGGGAACGCAAGGACGACATTCCCGCGCTCGCCGCTCATTTCACGCTGCGCGCCGCCCGGCGCCTGGGCACGGTGCCGCTGGTGCCGTCGCCTGAGGATCTGAACCTGCTGATTGCCTATCCATGGCCCGGCAATGTGCGCGAACTCGCTGCCGTCATCGAACGCGCCGCTATCCTGGGAGACGGCAAACGCCTGGAGATGGCCCAGGCACTGGGGGGCGCTCCGCAACGCCTGGCGACCCGAGAGAAAGAGGAAAATGGCGGCGATGGGTCTCGCGAGAAATCCGCCGAACCGGCAACGCTCGACGCCGCGATGATAAAGCATATCGAGGCGGCGCTGGCACGCACGCATGGCCGGGTCGAGGGGCCTTTTGGAGCGGCCGCCCTCTTGAAGATCAATCCGCACACCTTGCGGGCACGCATGCGCAAGCTCAAGATCGATTGGAAAAGGTTTCGCTCTTCCTCTGCATCCCTGGGGCCATGAGCAGCTTTTCAACTTTTACTTTTCCTGGCGACTGCCTCCGCTTCGCGCAACACGCGCAGCAAATTGCCGCCGAGCACCTTGATAATCTCCTCCTTGGAATGGCCGCGATTCAATAATTCCTGGGTGATGTAGGGATAGCAGGAAACGTCCTCAAGCTGCCGGGGCACGGTCGAGATGCCGTCGAAGTCCGAGCCGAGGCCGACGTGGTCCACGCCTGCCACCTGAATAATGTGCTCGATGTGATCGACCACGTCGTGAACGCTGCCGCGCGGGATGGGATGCTCCTTCGTCCATTGACGCAGCGCGGTGCGGAAGTCTTGCTCCCTGGGGAATTTGGCCTGCAGATCGCGGGCCACCTGAAACATCTCTCGCGTGGCCCGGGCCGACTCGGGGACGATAAAACCCGAATAGAAGTTGACCATGATGACGCCGCCGTTCTTCTTGACCAGCTCCAGCACATCGTCCGGCACATTGCGCGGATGCTGCGCCAGGGCATAGGCCGAGGAATGAGAAGCGATCACCGGAGCCCGCGTCACGCGCAACGCGTGCTTCATGGTCTCCGCGGACACGTGTGAAATATCGACCAGCATCCCCAGGCGGTTCATTTCCAAGACAACCTGCTCGCCGAACGGACTCAAGCCATGGTTCTTCGGCTTGTCGGTCGCGGAGTCCGCCCAGGCGACGTTTTCCGAATGCGTGAGCGTCATGTAACGAACCCCGAGTGCGTACAGCATGCGCAGGACGCCCAGGGAATTATCGATGGAATGACCGCCCTCGACGCCGATGAGAGAGGCGATTTTTCCTTCCTTGTGGATGCGGACAATGTCATCGGCGGTGTAGGCCATCGCAAAGGTGTCCGGATAAGTCCGCACCAGGCGGTGAATCACGTCGATCTGCTCCAGCGTTTTGCGTACGGCGCTGCCATCCTTTATGGTGCTGCTCGGCACGAACGCCGACCAGAACTGGGCGCCTAATCCGCCCTTGCGAAGCCGTGGAATATCGGTGTGCAGGTCCTTCTGCGGCCTGTTGATGTCGATGTACGTGAAGGAGAGGTCCTCCTTCTCCCGGAATTGCCAGGGCAGATCATTATGGCCATCAATCACAATGGCCTCCCCGTGGATGCGCAAGGCTTCGTCCGTCAGTTGCACCGGCTCCCTGCCCCTGGTCGGAGCGGCCTTGTCATCGGCAGTCACTCCAACGGCTGAGAACAGCGGGACGATTACGAGAATCAAAAACGCCAAGAAGATGCGCATACCTTCTCCAATCAACCAATTGCTTCAGGAGCACACCAGCCCGAAGCGCCAGCGAGGGCCTCGCTCGCGCTTCGGGCTGGTGCAGAGCCCACACGGCCATTGAGGCTCAAGACTTTCTATAAATTACCATGCTCTTCATGCAAACCGCGCCAGATATCCATCGTGGAGCTTCCATGCGAATGCGACTCGTTCCGGCAGCTTGCGTTCTCTTAACGATTTTTCTGATCCTTGGCACAAACGCCTATCAGCGCAGTTCACCGGTCCTTCGAGCCGAGGACGGTAGCCCGCCCGGGGTCGATTACGTGTCCCCGAAAGGTTACGTTTGTTATCGCGCAAGCGGTCCCATCCAGATCGACGGACGGCTCGACAAGGCCGTCTGGCGCGATGTGCCGTGGACCGACGCTTTTGTCGATATCGAAGGCGAACGCAGGCCGAAGCCCCGCTTCCGCACGCGCGTGAAGATGCTTTGGGACGAGCACTATTTTTACGTTGCCGCTGAACTGGAGGAGCCGCATGTCTGGGCCACGCTCACGCAGCATGACGCCGTCATTTTCAACGACAATGATTTCGAGGTTTTCATCGATCCCAACGGCGACAATCACGAATACTACGAGTTCGAGATGAACGCCCTGAACACCGGCTGGGATTTGCTCCTCATGCGTCCCTACAGAGACGGCGGCCCTGCGGTGAATAGTTGGGAAATCCCCGGTCTCAAGACGGCAGTCCATGTAGATGGTACCCTCAACAATCCACGCGACACGGACAAGGGCTGGTCGGTGGAAATCGCCTTTCCCTGGAAGGTGCTGGGGGAGCTTGCTTACCAGCCCATTCCGCCGCGCGACGGCGATCAGTGGCGCGTCAACTTCTCACGCGTCGAGTGGCGGCATCAAATCGTGGACGGGAAGTATCGCAAAGTCCCCGGCACGAAAGAGGACAACTGGGTCTGGTCGCCCCAGGGCGTGATCGACATGCACCGGCCCGAGACCTGGGGCTATGTGCAGTTTTCCACGGCGAAGATCGGCAAGGCGAGATTCAAGCCGGACGCTGCGGGTCCCGTGCGTCATTTCCTGCACCGCATCTATTATGCGCAGCGGAAGTATCGCGCAGACCATGGCGCTTTTGCCAAGAGCCTGGAAGAACTGGGTCTGTCAGCGAGCGGCAAGGAAGGCCTGAGCGGCGAGGTGAAGCTCCAGACGACCGAGAGCGGCTTTGAGGCAGCTGTCGAGATCAGGCCAGCTGGCGAGCCGCCGCAGCGCTGGCATATCCGCCAGGACTCAAAGATCTGGCTGCAATAATGGCGTAGCGGACTGCTTGGACCCGGTTGTATTGACTCTCGCACCATGCGTGCGACAATCGGATCAAGTGTCCTTTCCCGATCGCGAGGGAGTCATGCCTCTATCTGTTTGCTCGTCGAAGCGAAGGCGGCTCAACGGCCGCTGCATCCTGGAATTGCTGGCGGCCTTGCATGTCCTTGGGGTAAGCCTGGCCGGCTCCGCGCAGATTTACCAGGTCCCAGGGTCCGTGCCCGAGCAACAACATCGCCCGCCGTGTCAGGACCGGGCCTGCCTGAAGGCCCACGCCGGCGCGGTTACGTCGCTTGCGGTTTCGCCGGATGGGAAGACGCTCGCTACGGCCGGACAGGGCGCCATCAAGCTCTGGGATCTTGACACGCTCCGGGAAAAACAGACTCTGCCTCCCGTGAAAGTGCCGGTTCTCGCGGTGGCCTATGCTCCGGACGGGACCCTGGCATCCGCCGCCGCCGATGGCACGGTCACGCTTTGGAATTTGGCGACCGGTGAAGCCCAAACAATACTGAAAGGCCACACCGGCCGGATCTTTTCCCTGTCCTTTGCTCCGCACGGCAAGTATCTGGCCTCAGCCGGCGAAGACCGGACCATCAAGATCTGGGACCTGACCACGCGCCAGGAAGCCCATACTTTACGCGGCCATAAAGAGGCGGTGACCTGCGTTGCCTACGCGCCCGACGGCAAACAACTGGCCTCGGGCGGGTTCGACGGCGCCGTCAAGTTGTGGGACCCGGCTACCGGCCACGAAAGGGCAACTCTTCCGGATGCCAAACCCAGAGCGGCGGGCGCGCCTTTCGACGACTCCGGCTTCAAGCCGCATCCCGGTCGCATTTACTCCCTGGCTTTTTCTCCTGATGGTGCGACCCTCGCCGTCGGCACCGAGGCCATGCTCGAGCCGCGCACCTTTAGCGAGGTGCGTCTTTACGATCTGGCCAAGGCTCAGGTGCGGACTACCCTCGCCGGACATACCAACACGATCAGCGGCCTCACTTTTACCAGGGACAGTAAGCGCCTCGCCACGGTCAGCGGCGACGGCTTGCTCAGTCTCTGGGATTCCTCCTCGGGAGAGCAGCTGGCCTCCATCCAGGCACATGCCGGCTGGGTCACCTCCGTCCTGTTTGTGCAAGATGGGAGAACGATCATCACCAGCGGTTGGGATCGCACGGTCAAGCTCTGGGATATGCCGCCGTGGCGGCCGGCCGTTGCCCTCCAGGGACAGATCGGGCCGGTGGCCGCCGTCGCGTTCTCGCCGAACGGCAAGATTCTAGCTGCGGCCGGCGATGACAAAACCATGGTGCTCTGGGACACCGCCAACGGCAAGACGCTACAGACCTTGAAAGGCCATGCCGACAAGGTCTGGTCGGTGGCCTTCTCGCCGGACGGTAAGACTCTGGCCTCGGCGGCAGGTGAATGGGCTACCACCAAGCCGGGCGAGATCAAGCTCTGGGATGTTGCCACGGGCAAGGAGCAAGCGAATCTGCCCGGACATGCCGCCGCCGTTCTCTGTGTCATCTTTTCTCCGGATGGCAAGACCCTGGCTTCGGCGAGCTGGGACAAGACCATCCGGCTCTGGGAGGTGGCCACAAGAAAGGAGACGCTCAGCCTGCAAGGACACACCGAGGCCGTTCGCTCCGTGACGTACAGCCACGACGGCAAGCTGCTGGCATCCGCGAGCCTTGATGGAACGGCGCGCATCTGGGACGTGGACTCAGGCAGAGAGCAAACGACCATCCAGGCTCACGCCGATGGCGTGCAGTGCGCTGTCTTTTCGCCGGATGGCAAATTGCTGGCGACCTGCGACCGTCCCGCTCAGGACTTTCAAAACCTTGGCGAGATCAAGATCTGGGACGTGGCCAGCGGCGAGCAGCGCTTTTTGCTGAAGCCGGAGCGAGGCCGGGTGCTGGACCTGGCATTTTCCCCCGACGGCAAAACCCTGGCTTCCGGCAGCGGTATGCAAGCACAGTACGGCGACATCACGCTTTGGGATCCTGCCACGGGCAAGGAGAAAGCGACCCTCTACGGCGTGAAGCAGTGGATCGAGTCCGTCGCTTTCAGCCGCGACGGCAAATTCATGGCCAGCGGCGGTGGCTTCCAGGGAAGCCCCGGCGAGGTCAAGCTGTGGCTCAGTGATCCGGCCGCCAGTGCAGTACACTAATGCCATGGTCTATCTATCCCGCATCTACACCAAGACCGGTGACCAGGGAGACACGGCGCTGGGCGACGGCAGTCGCGTGCCGAAGAATCACCCGCGCGTGACCGCTTATGGAAGCGTCGATGAATTGAATGCGGTCCTCGGGCTCCTGCTGGCCCATCATCCGGAACCCCTGGAGGCGGACTTGCTCCGCAGCATTCAAAATGATCTCTTCGACGTTGGCGCCGACCTGTGTCTGCCGCAAACTGCCGGCGAGGCTCCCGGCCAGCATCTGCGGGTCCGGCCCGAGCAAGCCGAACGCCTGGAAAAGGCGATCGATCGGCTGAACGCACACCTGGCGCCGTTGACAAGCTTTGTGGTTCCGGGTGGCCGCCTGCCCGCCGCCTGGTGTCACCTGGCCAGGACGGTGTGTCGGCGCGCCGAGCGCGATGTAGTCACGCTGGCACAAATCGAGGCGATCAATCCGCAGGTCGTCATCTATCTCAATCGTCTATCGGATCTGCTGTTTGTGCTGGCCAGGGTGCATAACCAGGACGGCAGAGAAGATGTGCTCTGGGTTCCTGGCAAAACCGCCGGAGAAGGGCCTTGAACATCCTCGTTCCCAAGGCTCTGCCTGGGAACGCACTGCCGATGAGGCTTCGCCTCGCGGCGGGGCTGGCGAGGCAGAGCCTCGCGTACAGTGCGCTCCCAGGCAGAGCCTGGGAGCGAGGACGTTTCAGTCTCCCGTCGCTTCCAGATAGCGCACCATCGCACAGACGGCATGCTGGCTATAATCGAGCCGCAGATTGCCGTCCTGATGGGACGCATGAAAGGCGCCGAGCAGGGCAGGGCGGTACCAGTCGGCGTAATGCTGCGTGTTGCCTTCGGTGTACTGCAACGTGGCCAGGAACTGCAGCGCGCGTTCGAGAGTATCACGATAGGACTGGTAGCGGGCCACGTCTCCACTCCGCCGCGTCAGGCGGCAAGCTTCGGCGAGGCCTTCGGCAAAGTACGCCGTGTTGATCTGCGGCGCCACCGACAGGGCCCGGCCATCCGACCATTCCATGAAGCCGCCGATCCAGAGCGGATGACGGGGATCGAGCTGCTGGTACTGTTTGTCACAGATCCAGTCGTTCATTTCCATAGCGCAATCGGCAAACGGCTTTTCGCTGGTGAGCAGGTAGGCTTCCGCATAAGCGGCAGTTTGCCAGGGGATCAGTGTCAACGTCTGATGCGCACGCCACCATTTTTGGTAGAAAGGCAGCGCGCGGCGGACGACGTCCGTCTTCCAGGCTGCCGGCCGGTAACGCTGACTACGCATCAACCCGTACAGCGCCTCGCCGGGGTAATAATGGATCGCATCCGGGTCAACCTCCGTCTGCCCGTCTGCGTCCGTGCATCTCAGCGAGCCGTCTTCCATTTGCTGCTTGCGGATAAACGCGCACAGTTGCTCCGACTGTTCCAGGACGTCGACCCCGGGCGCGGGCAATTCATTGATGGCCAGCACGAGCAGACCGGCGGACGCCAGCCGATTCACGACGACCGAAGGCAAGGCGGTATGCCGCACCTGTGGCTCAGTCGCGTCCGTCGCGGTATCGAGAAGCAGCGTGAGAACGGCCTGGCGGGCGATGGCAGTCAGGCGTTGGTCACCCAAAAAAGCGGCGGCGCGGGCCAGGGCAAAGGCGGCGGCCGCCTGGCGGAGATAGTGATCGCCTTCCAGAGGAGTCTTCAAGGCGGGGACATAGCCTGCCAGGAAACGGCCGTCCGAGCGATTAGCGCGGCGCAACCAATCCGCGCCGCTCTGCGCGCTCAGATACATCTGCCGCTGCAAGGGGCTCAGCCTGGCAAGATCACGAGGGGCGCGTTCGACGGAAGCGGGTATGGCGAGCGGCACGCTTAATGTGGCCGGCTTGCTTGCCGATGCGGGCGGGGCTTCCTGACCCCAGGTCAGCGACAGGGCCGCAAAACCGCCGCTGCTAAAGAGCACGCCGCAAAGGAACAGGATCTTCCGTGTCCGCATGGGCTGGGCCTCCTTGCCCTCGATATTTGAGCAATAGCCTTACAACGACGCCGCGGCCGGCGCAGCCGATTCCGTGGCCGCCTTCGTTGCGGGCGCCTCCATGCCCGGCAACAAAATCGACCGGACCTGCACCTGCGTGTAGGGCTGGCGATGGCCGCGCAGGCGGCGATAGTTCTTGCGGCGGCGGAAATGCTGCACGTACAACTTGGTGGACGGGTGGCGCACGACTTCCGCCAGCACGCGCATGCCCGCCACTGTGGGCTGTCCGATTTGCAAGCCATCCGCGCCCTGGTAAAGCAATACGCGAGTGAATTCTATGCGGCTGCCCGGCTCCTGGTCCCGGAAGTCCACCAGTACGGTATCTCCTTCGCTCACCCGATATTGCCGCGAACCATCTTCAAAAACTGCGTACATCGCTGACTCCACACATTTCCTGGCGTCATTGTGAAATAGGGAATTTAGCAGGTTGAGCGGAGATTGACCAGGGGATTTATGGTCCGCCGCGATTGCTGTACGTCAGAACAGAGTGACACCGCTCCCTGGGAAATGCGTCAGACAATCTCTACTCTCCGTCCGCGCCTTGAAGTATAATTTTCTGCCGGGCTTGAGGATTGTCCGCGGGTGGGTCTTTTCATAGCAGGCCATGTTCCGCTCCGATCCCTTCATAGTCCAAAAAGTGCTTTTTGGTGGCTTTTACCTTGTTCCTACGAAAGGAGGACGAATGCCCTTACGAATGCGTGTCCATGACAAAGAACCCATAGGCATGGCGCTCCGCCGCTTCAAGAAGTTGATTGAACGCAGCGGAATGCAAAAGGAGCTTCGCGCTCGCCAACATTATGAAAAGCCATGTGAAGAACGCCGTCGCTCCGAGTTACGCAAGCAAAAACAAGCCCGCCGAGCCCAGGGCCAGATTTAGAGCGGGCTCCGACAAATCCGCATGAGGAAAAAAGGGGCAGAACCGCGGCTCCTTTTTTCCTTTTTTCTTTTTCCCCCATTTCTTGCCAAAATCCGCTTGACTCTCCCCTTGCGGGAGGCCGTAAGCTGTTCCTGGTCGTGAGCAGCTGGAATCCTGCCCGGAGGGCAATCGTGTTCAGCATCGGCGAATTCTCCAAGATCACCGGGTTGACTGTCAAGACGCTGCGCTTTTATCACGAGCAGGGTCTGTTGATCCCGTCCGCCATCGACGATCAGTCCGGCTATCGCTATTACGATCGGACAAAGATTGAAAAGGCGCGCATCATCACCTATCTACGCGACCTCGATTTCTCCCTCAGCGAGATCGCCACGATCTTGAAGAACGACACCGATGACGCCCAACTCCTGGAGGTGATGGAACGGCAGCGCGCCCAGGTTGCCGAGAAGATCCGCCGGTTTCACAAGGTGGCTAAGTCCTTGGACCAATTCATTGCTGAAGAAAGAGAGGCTCGAAAAATCATGGCACAGCTAGCGCTGGACGTTCAAGAAAAAGTTGTGGAGCCGATGCTGATCGCCGGCGTGCGCATGAAGGGACGCTACGCGGACTGCGGCAAGGGCTTCGCGCAAATCGGCAGACGCTTCGGCCGCCACATTTGCGGCAAATGCTTCCTGCTTCATTTCGATACCGAGTACAAGGAGGACGACGCGGATTTCGAGGCCTGCATGCCCATCCGCAAGGGGAGTGCAGCCGATGGCATTGCCGTGCGGGAACTGCCGGGCGGGCGCTGCGTTTCCTTGTTGCACAAGGGCCCCTACGAGCAACTCGGGCGCTCCTACGCCAGGATCCTTAGCTACGTCAAGGACAAAGGTTACCACGTGATCGTGCCCACGCGTGAAGTGTACCTGAAAGGCCCGGGCATGATCTTCAAGGGCAACCCCCGCAACTACCTGACCGAAATCCAGCTCCTCGTTGAGAACAGCCAATAAAACTGAAGTGCAAGCGACAGAGCTTCGCTTGAGCTTTTTTGAAATTGCACCTTTTCTGTTTGACGCAATGCCACGGCCTTGTGCCGTGGTCAGTT
>DASZFN010000070.1:0-27899 GCA_035939715.1 Gemmataceae bacterium
GCGCCTGCGGGTGCGCCTTGCCAGCATTCGTAGCTATAGTCGCGGCGCTGAAACTTGCCCGCCTCGTCCGTGAGGACGCTGTAGTATTTCTCGCCGGGCTTCAGTTCGCGGCCGCTGACGGCACAGCGCCGCGTGTTGGCCTCAATCTGATATTCCGTCATGACCGCTCACTCCGCAGAACGGGCCGCATTCAGGCCACTCTATCCTATCGTCCCGGCGTCTTGACCAGCAAGAAAGAGCGCAAAATTGCGGCCTTCTTTTCCGAATCGGAAAGGATATCCCTAACGAATATGCGCAAGACGAGGAGAATAGGGATGGTTAGCGGGGACCAGGAAATGCGGGGCGCCGGTGACGTGCCGGGGCGCGCGTCTCACGGCCTGGGTTGTCCGCTGGCGTTCAACTCCTTGCCCTCTCTCTGTGCGGCCCCGCTTTTCCGTCTTAAGGACGTCGCGACCTCCTGGGTCACCAACTCCGGCGTCTCGGGTCCCCAGCCGTCGTAGCTGCCGCGCACCACGCCGTCCGCATCGAGTACGATCAGTTTGGGCGTGGCCTCCACGGCATAGCTCTGCCGCAGTCCCTTGCCCGACAGGATCGGCATGGTCAATTGATAATCCTTGGCTTGCTGGCGGATGTGCTCGGAGTCGTCCGAGAGGGCGAAGCCCAAAACGTAGACCGTGTCGCGATAGGCATTCTGAATTCTCTGGGCAAAACGCAGCAGCTCTTCCGCCTTGGTGGAATTGGGAGAATAAAAAACCATGACGACGGGCCGGCCTACGAAGCGACGCAGGCGGATCGATTCCTTGGTTAGCAAGTTGGTGGTCATGAAGTCGGGGGCAGCCTGGCCGACTGCCATCCGGGCCGCGGGGATGACGTCGCCGACCGCGGCGGGCGTTTCGCCGCGGCGCGCGGACTCTACGCGGCGCTTGACCTGCAAAATGGCGTCGCGATAAGGCGTCCGCGGCTCGCTGTCGATGTGGTGATTGATTTTCGCCAGCATGGCGTCGTAGGTGCGCGTCGGGTAATGGGCCGGGGCCGGCAGCATGGGGGCCAGGGCCATGTGGAAGGTCCGGGCTTGCAAGATTTCGCGGCGGCGATCTTCAAAGAGCCTGCCCGGGTACTGGATATTGGTTTGCAATTCGTACTGCACGAGCAAGCGCTGACTCGGCTCACGGAGCGACTTGAGTTCGATGCTGCGTTCAAATTTGTGAGCCACGCCCAGGGACGGGTTCACCCACACGGTGTCGCGGCGCCGCCAGGCTTGCCGATCGTTGCCGGGCTGGTTCCAATCGGCCGTCTGCTGCAGACATTCGAGACGCAGGCAATTCGTATTGCCGGCCATTTCCATGCCGATTACGGTCCAGACGCGCGGCGGGCGGTTGTCCTCGGCGACTTGCCAGACGTGGCCGGCGCTGATCCGGCCCTGGGGAAATTCGACAAAGGCGCCGCATTCCAGCGTCGGCGGGCCGTCGAGGGGAATGGCGGTAACCAGGCCCTGTTCGCCGGAAACGCGCCCTTGCGGGTTTACCTTGATGAGTTCCAGCCGCGCCGAGCTTGGCGCGGGTTCAATTTGCTTGGTGGAAGTCGATGCGGGAGCGCGGAACACTGTGTAGACGGCCACATCCGTCGTGCGGGTGGTCCGGTCCAGCACGAACAGGCGCGACTCCAGCCGGTAGGAACGGCTGAACTGCACATCCCGATCGAGCGCTTCCTCGGCATACGAGCCGTGATAGACCAGCTCTTGCCCCTGGCTGAGCCGCGGGAACAGCAGCCACTCGGAGCGTTCCGCCGGCTGCGCCGCGAAGAAGGCGCAGGTGATCAGGCACAAATTCGCTACCATTGGCCCCTGAGCGGGTAGACGGAAGAGCCCGTCCGGGGAGACAGACGGCGCTCTTGAAGCAACGGCCTCCATGCCACGTGCCCTGGGCCGTAATCGCGGGGATTATAACAAGCCGCGCGTTTGTCTCAACTGCGCTTTGCTGCGCCGGGCGTGCAGGATTCTCTTCCTTGCCTGGAGCCGGCCATCTTACCGAGGCGCACGGGAAAACTACAAAGACAAGGAGTCGGCGGCAGCCTGTGCGGGGTCACTGACAACGGTTCCGCACTTGCGGCAGGTATCCTGATTGCTCTATCTTCAAGCAACGGTGATCCAACTCGCCCGCCTCGTTCCCAGGCTCTGCCTGGGAACGCACTGTACCCGAGGCTCCGCCTCGGGAGGCAGAGCCTCCAAGGCAGTGGGTTCCCAGGCAGAGCCTGGGAACCAGAGTCGGCGATCCGGCGGAGAACTTTTCGGAGACCTTGTGCTCGGACTTCTGCCTATTCTGGCGCTTCTCTTTCTGGCGGTCGCAGTCATTCTCTGGGCGGTGGCGCTTTTTCTCCAGGGCTATCTCTATAGCGAGCCGGTCGAGCAGGTCTACTGGCGCGCCCCCCTGGCCGGGTTCATCATGGCCCTGTTTGTGGGTTTGTGGTGCTCGTTCGACTACAAGAATCCCGGACGTTACGGATCGATTTTCGACGTCAGCGCCGCCAGCGACGACGTGAAGTTCGATCGCTTCTGGTCGGTCCGGAACGGCCAGGAAATTCTCTATACGCTGAAGAAGGACTCGCGGGGCCGCGGCGAGTACTTCGACGCCAACGGCAAACGCTGGAATCGCCGCAGCACCGACGGCATCATGGAGGCCATCATCGTCGAGGACAAGGAAGGCCAGAAGATTCGCTTCAATGCGGAGCGGACCGCGGACGGCAGTTTCAAGGTGGACGACCAGGACGTGGTCCGCTACGTGGAAAAGGACGGCAAGCATCGCGTCATGCGCGACATTTTCATCGGCTCCCTGTCCGAGGCGCGCAGCGGCGTCACCGCAGCCAACCTGTTCTTGAACTTCTTCCACGTCGTCACCTGGTTTCTCTGCCTGTGGCTGTTGCTGCGCTTCCAGTGGGGCCACGCCCTGGGGCTGGCCTGCGTCGCCTGGCTGGTGCTGACCTTCTTCCTGCCCCCGCTTTTCAAAAAGACGGAAGATCTGGCCAGGCTCAAGACCACTCAGGCCACCAGCAGCCTACAATTGTTTATTCCCGCCGGACGCTTGGCGGCCTTCGTCCCGGGCGCGCCTGACGCGAGTCAATGGGTGGGGTTCTCTAACCGATAGGGGTCATGAAGCGGCTACACATCGCACTAGTCTATAACGCATATACGGAAGGAACCCCTGAGCTCCCGGAGGACCGGGCCGGCTCAGAGGATTTGCGCACGCAGATGCGTCTCATCGCCCGGACACTGCGGCGGCTGGGGCACACGGTCACGGTGCTGCCGCTGGCCCTCGATCTGTTCGGCTTCCAGCGGCGCATGCGCCGGCTGCAGCCGGACGTCGTCTTCAACCTGTACGACGACGTCGTGCACGGCGCCATCTACGACATGCGCCTGGCGGCCCTGGTGCGCATGATGGGCTTTCCCATGACCGGTTCGCCCGCTCTGGCCCTGGGGCTGACGCGCTACAAGTTCATGACCGCCAGCCTGCTGGCCGGGGCCGGCATCCCCATCCCCCCGAACACCGCGATCCTGGAAACCGTCCGCGCCGTCGATCAGCACAAGTGGCAGTTTCCCATCATCGTCCAGGCCAGCCAGGAGCATGCCGGCATCGGCCTCGACCGCCATTCCGTGGTGCACTCCAAGAAGGACCTGCGCCTGAAGGTCCGGGAGATCGTGCAGAACTACAACCAGCCTGCCCTGGCACAGCGTTTTCTGCCCGGCCGTGAGTTCAATGTCGGCATTGTCGGCGGCAACCGCATGCGCGTGCTGCCGCTCGCCGAGATGGATTACACGGAGCTGCCGGCCGGTATCCCGCCCATCATGTCCTATGCCGCCAAGTGGGTGGAGACTTCCGCGGAGTATCAGCATACGAGCGTCATCTGCCCCGCCAACGTCGAGCCGGAACTGGCCCGGCAAATCAGCTCCGTGGCCCTGCGCGCCTTCCGCGCCGTGGGCGGGCGTGGTTATGGTCGCGTCGATATGCGCCTGGACGAAGCGGACAGACCGTGCGTCCTGGAGGTGAATTGCAATCCATGCCTCGACCAGGGCATCGGACTGGCGCGCTCGGCGGAATCCGCGGGCATTTCCTATGCACAGCTGCTGCAGATGATTATTCGCGCGGCGCTCGAACGAACGCCTTATGATCTCGATATTCCCATGTTCCCGACCGGCCCCGGCGGCCGGCGGTTAGCCCGTGAAGCGGCCGGTATAGGCGAAGTCCATGGCTAATGACGTGGCCAGCGAAGTCAGGTCCAGCAGCTTGTCGGTTACTTGCTGGCTGCGGTATTGCAAGCCGAGCGCCTCGGCACGATCTTCCAGTTTGCTCAGCAGCGTGCGCACTTCCTCTTCCGGCAAGCCGGACCAGCGCATGACGCGTTCCGCCAACTCCGCGTTATGCTTGTGCAACAGCTCCGCCGCCGCAGCGCGGGCCCGCCCGCGCGGGGGCGGAAAAATCTCGTGCAGCTTGTCATCGACGTAGCCCTGGGCCGCCGCCCGGTAGCGCTCCGCGCGCTGGCCGTAATGCTCGGCCAGCAGCATGGTCATCTTCTCGACCGGCGTGCACAGCTCGCCGCGGCGAATATGCGGCGTCACGGTGCGGATGCGTCTCATGAGCTTGTCGAGATACTGCAGCTTGCGCAGAGCCGGCCAGTTCCGGTAGCGCCGCCGCCATCCCGACCGCGGCGTCAGCCAGACGGCAAACGTCTCGGCGAAGTCCTCGTCCGGGTGTTTCTGGGCATAGGTGCGGCCGTACTGGTGGCTGACGATGTGGCGCACGAACTGCCGGCTGGAAGGGTCGGGCCGGAAGGAGTCGCGATACGGGCGCTTGAACGGACCGAACATTTCCGCCCACTCCGGCTGGGCATGCAGCCGATAGGCGTAGTTGATGGCGTGCCCCGCCTCATGACGCAACAGCATCATGATCATGGGATGGTCTTCGATCTCGCCGGTCTGCTCTTCTTCGATGCGGGCCAGCCGTTTATCGACCAGGTAGAACGGCACGCCGATTACCGGCACCTCGTCCGGGCAACCCCAGCCGTCGGTCAAGTAAAACTCGGGCTTGAACTTGAGTCCCTTGCGTGCCAGCTCGCGATGCAAGCGGTCCGTAAACGGCTCCAGCGGGCTGCCCTCGATCTGCAATCCGAGATCGCAGATCCGCGAGTTAAGCAGCTCGTAGCGGACGGTATCCCAACTGTTTACGAGCCTGAGCGCCAGTGCCGGGTACATGGGTCGTGCGCGAAACGATAGCTCGGGTCGATCAGCGCCAAAGCGGAACCGACCGTACCGTGAGGATAGTTACCTTTATTGAGGGTGCAAGGTTCCTTGCCTGGAACCTGAGCAGTGCGTTTGTCCGGTGTTCCAAGGCCATCTGGGGAAAGCATAGGAATTTGAGGCCGCGGGCACTACTCCCTAACATTCTACCAATTCGGCAATCGAGGGGCTTGCGCGATGGCCGTTTGCAAACCGTAAGCCTTTGGTATGAAATAAGTTGCAAAATGCGTGAAAATCCCGCCCTGGTCACAGGCGCTTGAACAGAACAGCGTAACTAACTCTCGTCCAGGGATTTGTAATTGTCCTGGTCGCGTTATGGCAGAAATCTACGCCAAAACCGCACCTGCTGCGATCGACCTTCTTATGCCACGGACATGGTCTTCCTCGCGGCTAGGTGGAGCCGTAACCCGATATGAGCCAAGATATTGAGCAGTGCTCTGAGCACAATTCCAGGGCTGCGAGCGTCATTTGGCGGTGCTTCTTCCCGCAGCTACAGCTGACCGCCAACTAGTGATTCGTCAACCGTCGAATGAGGGATGGTCCAAATCGTTTAACCCGGAGCCAGCGGCGACGGCGGTCAGCGGACTGTTATAGCCGTCGCCGCTGGCTCCAGGTTAAACGACTCATCAATCAACGATTGACAAAGCGCTAGGTCGAAGCCAGGATGTGCATGATGTCGCCATCCTTGACGACGTAGGTTTTGCCTTCCAGCCGGTAGACGCCGTGCGTCTTCGCTTCCTTCATGGAGCCGACGCGTTTGAAGTCGTCGAATGTCACGACCTCGGCGCGGACAAAGCCGCGGGACAGGTCGGTGTGGATCTGGGCAGCGCCCGCCACGGCGTCGTCCCCCTGGTTGAGACTCCAGGCCCGGCATTCGTCCTCGCCCACCGTGAAGAAGACGATTCGGCCCATGGCCTGGTACAGCTTGCGAATCACCTGGTCGCGCATGAAATCGGTAAGGCCCAGATCGGCCATGAACGCCTGGCGGTCCGCCTCGGCCAGATCGGCCAACTCCAGTTCCAGCTTCACCGCCGCCTGCACGCTTGACGGCGACAGCCCCAGCAAATCGGCCGGCAGTTTTTTGCCGATCCGGTCGTCGCCGCTGTTGACCAGCACGAATTGCGGTTTGAGCGTCAGGAGCTGAAAGCTGCGTACGGCTTTCTCCTCGTCCGGCTTGAGTCCCAGGGCGGACGCCGGCTTGCCTTGCTCGAAGCCGACGACGACCTGCTTGAGGAGGGCCAGCTCCGCCTGGTCGGCTTCGCGCTCCTTGGCAGGCTTCGGCTTCTTGCCCTGATCTTCCAGGCGGTTGATGCGGTTGGTGACGATTTCCAGGTCCGCGAACAGCAACTCGTCGCGGAATGGCCGCAGCTCGGCGGCAAGGTCGCCGCCGCTGAAGCCGTTCAGGACGATCAGCAGGCCGTTGGCGTCGCGCATGATGCCGAGCCGGCGCGGATTATCGCGGCGTTCCGTGGCCAGAAGGCCCGGCGTATCGAGAAACTCAATGGTGGCCGGCGTGGTCTTCTTCGGCTTGAAGTGCGCTGAAAGCCAGTCAAGCCGGTCGTCGGCGATGCGGGCCATGCCGATCTGGCCGCGCTGGCTGGCCGCCGGATCCGGACGGGCGCCCGTCAGCCACTGAAAGACCGTACTCTTGCCCGAACCAGAAAACCCAGCGATGCCGACTTTCATGAGGGATGATGAACGGTTAGTTTTCGCTGACCCAGCAGGGGTAGCTCGTCACTGAAAAATATTCACGTAGCCGAATTCGCCAGAATTCGGGCTGACCTGAACTCTGGCGAGTTCAGCTACCCACTAGTGTAGTGGAAGTGCGTACTGCTATTCAGGGGTTCTTGCCGGGAGTCGGCGGCAGAGGCTTCGGCCAGTCGCTATGCGCCGCGCGCAGGGAACGACCGCTCACCTTGAGGGTGTCCTGGCTGCGCTGCTCTTCGCGCACCAGAGAGAAGTGTTCCATCGGCTGCGCCTGCACCATCTCGCCGCGCTCGGGAGCGGCCAGGCGGAAGTGCGAGTCATCGCTGGGATAGGCGTCCGGAGTTTTCTGCCAGCGAATCAGGGTAAAACCCACAAACAGTGCCGCTGCCGTGCCAATGACGGCCAGGGCAAAGGGGAACATCGGCCGTCGCCAGATGGGCGGGGACCAGCGGCCCGGCCAGGCGGCTGTCTCGATGCGCGCCAGTACTCGCGTCCACGAAGAGACGCCAGGCTGCACAGGCGCCGTCGCCTTCCAAAATTCTCCCAGGCGCTGATGCGCTTGCAGCTCGGACGCGGTGTCGGGGTGGAGGGCCAGCCAGGCTTCCACCTGGCGGCGGCGCCGCGGCTCCAGTTCACCATCAACGAAGGCGGCGAGGTCTTCGGGCCCGGGAGCCCAGACGTCGCCTGGTTGGTTTACGCTCATAAGTCAATTCGCTGGCCTAGATGCTGCCTCAGTTTTTGCCGGGCATAGTACAACCGGCTCATGACCGTGCCGATCGAAATGCCGAGTGTCTCCGCCACCTCCTTGTAGCTCAGTTCTCCATCCGCATGAAGAACAAATGTCTGCCGCTGCGCCTCGGAGAGGACGCCGAGGGCCTCTTGAATGATCTTCCGCAAGTCTTCCCGTTCAAGTCCCTGCGCCGGATTGGTGAAGGCGAGCGGCTGCACGTTCTCCGCCTGTCCGGGGTCGGGCGCGTCCAGGCTGGCCGTCTCGCGCCGGCCGCGTTGCCGGCCCAGGTCGAGGGCCGCGTTGCTCACGACGCGGAGCAACCAGGTCTTGAAGGAGCTTCGGCCCTGGAAGGTATTCAGCCGGGTCAACGCTTTGATGAAGCCGTCCTGCACCGCGTCCAGGGCGTCCGCCTCGTTGCCCAGCAAGCGGTGCGCCACGCGATAGGCGATGGCGCGATAGCGCCCGAACAGCTCTTCGAGCACGGCGCGCTCCCCGTCCGCGAAGCGTGCCAGCAGGCACTCATCACTCGGAGCCAACGGGCAAAGGACGCCGACGACTGACATAAGGTTAGCTAGCTCTCCCGCTCGACAGACGGTCTGGAGCTTGTCTCTATTCATCCCTGATCTGTCGGGCAGCGGCAAGGGCAAATGCAGCGACCGATGGATTTTCCGAATTTGTTTGACAGGCATGTGGGACACGATTCCAATCGTGTCATAAACGGACATATTCAATTGTGTGGCCAGGGCTGAGTTTTCGAAGCCGCGGCCACGCAAAACGAAACCTAGAGGAGTGAACATGCGTCTCCGTACGGGGTTGCTCTTGCTTATGCTCGTACCAGCATTTGCGCCTGCGGAGGACAAGGAACTCAAGCCGATCTCGGCCGAGGAGGCGGCGAAGCAGGTTGACAAGGAGTGTCTCGTGGAGATGCAGGTAAAGTCCATCGGCAAGAGCCGGAGCCGCTATTTCCTGAACTCGGAGGCGAACTTCCGCGACGGCAAGAATTTCACCGTCTTCATCGACAGCGACGTGCTGCCGAAATTCAAGAAAGCCAAGATCGAAGATCCCGCCACCCATTACAAGGACAAGACCATTCGCGTGAAAGGGAAAGTGCTTCTCTACAACAACCGACCGGAAATCAAGGTGACTGGCCCGGAGCAGATCGAGGTTGTGGACAAGAAGAAATAGTTTAGCCGCGACCCGTGAGGGGAGCGCGGGGCCGTGATGTGCAACCCCGCGCTCCCCTTCCGGGTCGCGGCTAAACTTCGGCTGATTAACGGGTTTTCTCGTCCATCCCCTCTTTGGCTTCCGGCGCAACGGTATGCCATCCGGGCACGAACAAGCAGGCCAGGGCCAGGGCCGCGTAGGTGAGCAGGACGCCGTCCAGCGGCAGCCGCGGCCCGCTCAGGAACTCCGCATGGCTGAGGAGATATGGCAGCGGAATCCATACGAGCGCCAGCGAGGAAGGCATGGCATCCGGCTGCCAGGCGAATGTCCAGCGCCAGCCGATCAGCGCCAGCAGCAACGTGAGCAGCAACGCACCGGACAGCAGCGCCGGATAGGACTTTTCCAACCATCGCGGCAACGTGCCCGCCGTTGTTTCGTTGGTCCGCCACAGGGTGCGCTCTTTCAGCCAGGATTCACCCAAGATGAAGCACAAGCCGGCTTCCAGCCGGTGCATGAAGAAGCCGCCAGGATCGCGGCGGATTTGCTTCACAACCAGCGGGCCCAGCTGATCGTAGCGATCTTTCTGACCGAGCCCGGCCAGCGCCTCGGCGGTCTGGCTCAGTTCCTCGCCACGCGCCTCGGCCAGCGTTTCCAGGATCGCTTGCTCCGCTTGCGGACCGCCCGTGGCTTTTGGATTATTGCCGATCCAGAGGTGCAAATAGACCGAGTCGGCCACCGGCAAAATATCGCCAAACGTCTTGTAATTGCGAAATGCCCACGGAGCCAGCCCGTTGGCGAAACCCAGGAACGCCAGCAACGCACAGAGCCAACCTCTGGCGCTGGACCGGCAGCGGAATAAGAACCAGAGCACAGCGACCATCGCGAACGGCAGCAGCGCGGCGCGGACCAGCGCCAGTCCTGCGAGTGCCAGGCCATAAAGCAAGCTGGCAAACGGCGCGCTCGCCTGGCTGCCGCGGGCCCCGAGGGTCAGGCAGGCGGCGAGCAAAAAGCTCGCGAGCACGCCGTCGTTGATTTCCGCGGTGTTGACAATCCAGAAAGGATGAAGAGCGCAAAAGAAGCCCGCCAGCGCCGCCACCAGTTTGCTGCCGAACGCCCGCAACGCGAACAAGAAATAACAGCCCGCCGTCAGCGCTCCCAGCACGCACTGGACCCAGCGCACGCTGCGCTCGCTTGAGGCGCTTTTCCAGCGCTGCAACATCCCCACGAGCCAGGCATAGCCGGGAGCGACATGCGCCGTCGCTTCCTCCGTGTTGCTCAACGGCGCCAGGCAGCCGAACCAGCGATGTTCCTTGACATTGTCCATGAGGGCGTCCAGCTCGGTCGGCGGCGTGCGGCCGTTCATCTCCGTCCCCACCGGGAGGCCAGTCAGCAACGGCCAGGCATCCTGTACCTGGATCGGCCCGTCCTGTCTGCCGCTGTCCGCGCAAGCCCACAGGTACCAGGCCCGCGCTCCCAGAGCGGCGCCCAGGACGAGCACGAATAAAATGGCCTCAGCCGGACTGGCGATGCGCTTGCCTGCCATCCTCATTTCTCCGCACTCGTAGAACGGAATTCATTCCGTTCAATCTACCTTGCAACTCCTTCCCCCTGCCGATAGCTTAACCAACGGTTTTCCAAGGGCAAAAATATCTCCGCAAACCATGGGAGTAATCGCATGGCACGACGCATCTTGAACCGCAAGGACCTGCGCGCCGACTTCGAGGCCGCCGAACGCGTCAAGCAGGATGACGACGAAGACGTTGAAGAAGAAGAGGAAGGTGAAGACGAGGACGAGGAAGAAGCAGCCGAGGAGGAGGCGGACGAGGAGGCCGCTGAGGTAGACGAAGGCGAGGACGAGGACGAGGAAGAGAAGCCGAAAAAAAAGAAAAAGAAGGAACCCAAGGAACCCAAGCCCAAGGCCAAGCCGCGCTCGCGTGCCGCCAAGGTCGTGCGCATGAAGGTGGTCTGGGGCGTTTTTAACAACTCGAATCAGCGTATTGCCGCTTACGAATATCCCAAGCGCAAGGACGCCGACGATCACGCCGCGCGCCTGACCGCCGACAAGAAGAGCACCCACTTCGTGCAGCCGGTCAAGGAGCCGATTGAAGAGAAGAAGGAAGCGTAATTCTAGCCAGTAGTCAGTAGCCAGTATTCAGTAGTCTGCGGCTACTGGCTACTGGCTACTGACTACTGACTTTTCTAAATCAATTCGCTGATGGCCTTGCCGTGATCGAGTGCCGGGACGGGCCGGCCGGTGCGGTCCAGAAAGTGAATGCCTGGATCGATGCCCAGGAGCTTGTAAATCGTCGCATGGATGTCCGGCGGCGTGAGATGGCGGTCCTTGGGGGCCTGGCCCAGGCGATCGGTGCTGCCGACCACGACACCTCCCTTGACCCCGCCGCCGCCAAGCAGACAGAACATGGAATTGCCCCAGTGATCGCGGCCGGGCTTGCCGCGGCCTGAGCCGTCGTTCATGCGCGGCGTCCGGCTGAACTCGCCGCACAGCACCACCAGCGTCTTCGACAGCAATCCACGATCTTCCAGGTCCCGGAACAGCGTGGCGACCGCAGCGTCCACCTGCGGCAGGTAGCCGTCCATCCCCACTTTCAGGTCCCAGTGATGGTCCCAGCCGCCCAGGTGCACGGTGACGAACGTAGCGCCCGCCTCGACTAACCGCCGGGCCAGCAGGGTGCACTGACCCCAGTGCTGGCGGCCGTACTGATCGCGCAGCCGGGGGTCTTCCGTGCTAAGGTCGAAGGCTTGCCGGGCGGTCGGACCGGTCACCAACTCATAGGCCTCCTGTTGAAAGCGGTCCAGCGCCTGCGTCGTGCCGCTCTGATCGGCCTCGCGGCGGAACTGGTCGAAATGAGCCAGCAACGTGCGGCGGTCCTGAAGCTTGTCGGTGGTCAGCCCGCTCGTCAGTTGCAGATTATTGACCTGAAAATTCGGCTGGTTCGGGTCGCCGTTGGTCTCGAACGGATTGTAAGGCATGCCCAGATAATTTGCGCCGAAGTAGCCAGGCCGGATGCCGATGCTCATGGCATAGGGCACGCCGACGTACGCCGGCATGCCTGGCCGGTTCGCGCCGCGCACCTTGGCGACAATGGAGCCGATGGAAGGGAACTCGCCCTCGGTATTAGCGCCGCTCACTCTGCCGCCGCGGCCCGTCAACATCCAGTGGCCGCCCGTGAAATGGTCGCCCGTATCGTGGTGCAGCGAGCGAACAATCGAGAACTTGTCGGCCACCCGGGCCTGCTTCGGAAACAGTTCGCTGATCTCGATGCCCGGCACGTTGGTCCGGATCGGCTTCCAGAACCCGCGATACTCCGCCGGCGCCTCCGGCTTCAAATCGTAAAGGTCCATGTGACTTGGCCCGCCGTCGAGCCAGAGCAAGATGACCGAGGTGTCCTTGCGTTCGCCTGTCAGCCCGGTGGACGCTGCCTGGGCGCGCAGCACGTCAGCCAGTCCAAGGCTCGCCATCCCGGCCACGCCCAGTTGCAAGAAACTGCGCCGGCTGATCCCGTCGCAATACTTCGCGGTTTTGCCTGCATCGACGCGAAACATGATGGGAAACTCCATTCGCTTGGGGTGGGAGGAATCCAGCGATGCTGTTTCAAAGCCGTTGGGAGCAGGCACGTGGCGGGAAGCCGGCTTAGGTCTCCGTTACCGGGCCGGCGGTGCCGAGTGTTGGTGACAGCATCGCAATCCATTCAACTCAAGTCTAACGCAGCGGCTAAAGATGGTCCAGCCTAAGGCTGGTTGGCATCAATCCTGAAGGGGTTGTTTCAAGCCTGAGTTAAGGTACGTTTGCAGGAATGCTTCAAAGTGCGGTCTTACTTCCTCTGGCGCGATTGCAACAGCTTTCTCCGCCAGCATGATGGCCTCGTCAAAATGTCCGCAGGCTGCGTAGGTTCTTGAGAGAACGGAGAGAACATAAGGATTGCCGCAATGCGACAGTTGGCATGCCAGAGTCGCATGCAGAATTGCCGCATCGCTGTCCCGCACGTTATCGTCAGGAACCTCGGCAAGTAGGACCGCCATTTCCGCATTCGCCTCAAGATTCTGGGGGCACCGGCGAAGGAGATCCTTGTAGTCTGCAACGGACCTCGCGTACTCGTCGTCGTGGCGATAGGCCCAAGCTCTTCCATGGAGTGCGAGACCGAGTGAGCGTCTTAGTCGCTGTCGTCCCCAAAAGGGACGCTGCCAGCAATACGAGTGCGGCAAGCCCCAATGCCCATACCCACGGCTTTTTGAATGACCACCCCATGTCCCGATTCTACCGTCAGCTAAGGAGCCGCGGGAGGGCGGCTCGGGCGATTCAAAATACGCAGATGCTCTAAAATGAAACCATGGCAGCTTGGCGACGAAAGGCGATCGAGTTCTTACCCGATTATCGTGTACGTCTGAACGACCGCAAATACACGATCTGGCAGGTCTTTTTTGATTTGGTCCCCGAAGTAACAAAGGCACATGAAGAATTCAACCTAGATCGTCTCAGGTCCATTTACGGATTCGGAGAGTGGTGTTTGGCGCAGAAGGCAGATCGCATTCAACAGCCGGCCGCTCTCGGTTTCTATGAGCACCTCTTCGATTCGTCTAAGCGGCTTTGGCCGAGGGTAGTTGCATGGCTATCTCCTGCCGCAATTGACTTATGCTGGCGGCTCTGGGAAGCACGCCTCGATTTGGATAGCTTGAAGGAAATCAAAAAGATGATCGAGCAGAAGAACCGGCGTGGGGGATAGCACTCCTGACGGGCAGTAGTGCGTTTACTAATCGCCCGCATCGCCCCGAACCAAATTCACGGCGCTACCGCATTCGTCTTCTAATGAAGTTGACGAATTCGCTTGCGGCTTAAGCGCTTCCGGTCTGAAGATAAGCAAGCATAAGCCGGCAAGATTTCCGAATATGCCTAGGCTAGCTCCCATCAGGATCCACACGAAAAAGTCCCGATGCGATCCCAGGATACAGGCTGTGATTACCAATAGGGCCGCCGGTATGGACAAGAAGGCAAGGACAAGGACGAGTTTTCGAAACGACATTTCCCTGATTCTATTGCTGTGGGCGTCAGTGGAACGATAACGGGGGTGCTAAGCCGGTTCAAGAACGCGCTGCCATCGCCGCGGCACAGCGGCGTACGCCCTCTGGTAGGTCTCTTCGAGAGGCACATTCACCGCGGCATCAGGTTCAAGAATAAGCGGCATCTCAGGCAAGGAATCGCCGACCGCGACGTTCTCGACGAACGCTTTCACGACAAGGTCCGATTCATACGCTGCCAGCGTCAAAGGCTTGCCAGGCGGCAGCGTGAACATGGGTTCGTCCTCAATCTCTTCCCAGATTGCAGCGTGAATTCCTTGCGGGTCTCGCTTGCTGGGCGGAAAGAGGTCGAGAATCAGCAAATGAATCTTGTGTTCCAGAAGATCGCACACTTTTTCGAGAAGGGCCTGAAACGCCTTGCGGGCCCCCTTGTTTCCGGGTGAAAGAATCTCGACCACGGCAATAAGCCGGTCATCGCTTACATGCCGTACGGCGATAAAACTTTTCTTACGGCGATAAAACTCTGCGTCACTCTGGGCCGTGAAACCCGCTTTGGGGCGGATTAACGTTGTGGTCGTGGAAGGGCCATTTCCGGAAGAGTCGTCTCGAGCATCAGGATCGGGACTTCGCGCTTGGAGCGTCAGCACGTCTGGTCCGAATCCCGCCGCCTGCTGCTCGGCCATCGCATAATATTCCTCAGGCAAGAGCCCATTGTTTAAAACCCGCTGGATCTCTTCAATCCAAGAGTGATGGAAATGATGGAAAATACCTGCCTGTACCCGGGTCCAATCATGAATTGGCATATCGATTTCTCCCGCAATCCTCGGCCTTGATTGCAATTCATTATAGCCGTATGCAGAACACTTCAGGATCTCTGTCGCCTTTCTGAGCAGGCATGCTTTGGCTACGTCAAGACCATGTGGTTCTAACGGCTTGGCAGCATCAAACTCCGCCCCTAGAATGCAAAGAAGTGCTTTACTGCACGATTGGCCGTTGCCGGCGTTGTCGTTTGCAGGCTCTTCTTACCCACCTGCCGCCCGGCCGCGCTGCTTGTTCCCGCCAGAGGTTCCCTGCGTGGAACCGTTTTGCACCCGTGAGGTACTGGATGAAGACGCGAACGCTGCTCCTGAGTGCCGGCTTGCTTTGCGCGCTGACTTTGCCCGCCTTCCCTGCCGACTGGCCGCAGTGGCGCGGTCCGGACCGCAACGATGTCAGCAAGGAAACCGGCCTGCTCAAATCCTGGCCCAAGGCCGGTCCCAAGCTGCTTTGGAGTTATGAGGAGGCCGGCATCGGCTATTCCGGACCCGCAATCGTCGGCAACCATCTCTACACCATGGGCGCCCGCGACGAGACCGAGTTTGTCTATGCGCTTGATGTCAAGACGGGCAAAGAGGTTTGGTCCACGGAGACCGGTCCGCTCCTGCAGAACGGTTACGGCAGCGGTCCCCGCGGCACGCCGACCTTGGACGGCGATAAGCTCTACGCCCTCTCCGGCCAGGGCAATCTAGTTTGCGTGGAGATAACCGGCGGCAAGAAGGAATGGACAAAGAGCCTCCGCCAGGATTTTGGCGGCAGAATTCCCAACTGGGGCTATGCCGAATCCCCGCTCATTGATGGCGACCGGGTGGTCTGTTCGCCCGGCGGCGACCAGGGCACGATCGTCGCCCTCGATAAAAAGACCGGTGAGAAAATCTGGCAAAGCAGCGACCTTACCGACCCCGCAGGCTACTCCTCCATCGTTCCCGATGACATCGGCGGCGTCCGCCAGTACGTCCAGGTCACCATGAAAGGGGTCGCCGGTGTCGCCGCCAAGGACGGCAAGCTCCTTTGGCATTTCCTCCAGCCGACTTACCGAACGGCTGTCATCCCCACGCCCATTGTTCAGGGCAATTATGTTTATGCAACGGCAGGCTACGGCGCCGGCTGCAATCTCCTCAAACTGAGCCCCGATGGAGCGGAAGGCACGAAGGAAGAAGAGGTCTACGCCAGCAATAACATGGACAACAAGCATGGCGGCGTCGTGCTGATCGACGGCCACATCTACGGCTGGACGGATCACGGCAGCGCCTGGATCTGCCAGGATTTCAAGACCGGCGAAGTTGTCTGGCAGTCCAAGAAGCTCGGCCGCGGCTCCATCACCTATGCGGACGGCCGCCTGTACTGCTACAGCGAGAAAGACGGCACCTGCGTGCTGATTGAAGCCTCGCCGAAAGCCTGGACGGAACACGGCCGTTTCAAGATTCCCAAGCAGACGGAAGTCCGCAGCCCCCGCGGCGGCGTCTGGACCCATCCCGTGGTCGCCAACGGCCAGCTTTACCTGCGCGATCAAAACTTGATCTTTTGTTTCGATGTTGCGGCGAGCAGCACCTCCTCGGCACGAAGATGAAAGGGATAGGCATGGAGACCAGGAGACAGGGAGACGAGACCGTCAAGAAACCGATGCCTTTGCGCTTGTTGTCCGCGTCTCTCCTTGTCCTTTCCCTGTGCGCATGTGGTTCATTGGAAGCCGCGGATTGGCCGCAGTGGCGCGGGCCGGAGCGGAATGACATTTCCAAAGAGACAGGACTCCTGAAGAAGTGGCCCAAACAGGGCCCGCCTCTTTTATGGACCTACAAAAACGCGGGCACCGGCTATTCGGGTCCCGCGATTGTCGGCGATCGGCTTTACTCGATGGGCGCGCGCGGCGACGCGGAATATGTCTTCGCTCTGGACCTCCGGGACGTGCAGGACGGATCGCCCAGGGAGCTCTGGGCGGTCAAGATCGGCCCGGCGTTCACCTGGGACAGCAACAACTGGAACCGCGGACCAAGTGCCACGCCATCCGTGGATGGAGACCTGCTCTTCGCGCTGGGCGGTTTTGGCGACTTCGTCTGCGTCGAGACGGCAACCGGCAAAGAAGTCTGGCGCAAGAGCATGACCAAGGACCTGGGCGGCGCGGTCAATAACATTGGCGGATCACCCGAGACGATCGGCTGGGGCTACGCCTGGTCGGCGCTGGTGGATGGCGAACAGGTTATCTGCGTGCCCGGCGGATCCCAGGGCATGCTGGCCGCATTCAACAAGAAGACCGGAGACGTCATCTGGCGGTGCAAAGAGCTTCCGGATCAAGCCACCTACTCGTCACCCATCGCCGCGGAAGTGGGGGGCATCCGCCAATATATCCAGGTTGCCAATCGCGGCGTCGCCGGCGTCGATGCCAGGAACGGCAAGCTCCTCTGGTTCTATGAACGAAAGCCGGCCTATAACGACGTGGTGATCGACACACCCATCTTCCATGACAATCACGTCTTCATCACGGTCGGTTTTTCCGAGGGCTGCGATCTGATCAAGCTGACGCCCGAGGGTTCCGCCATCAAGGCCGACAAGGTGTATTCCAACAAGAACATGGTCAACCGGCAGGGCGGGGCCGTGCTGGTCGGCGAGCGTCTTTATGGCTACTCGGACAACAAAGGCTGGGTTTGCCTGGACTTCAAAACCGGGAAGCCCCTTTGGATGGACCGCCGGAAGTTGAACTCCGATGGCTCACTCACTTTTGCCGACCGGCATCTGTATTGCTACGGTGACAAGGACGGTACTGCAGTGCTGCTGGAGCCCGATGCCGGACAATGGAAAGAAGACGGCCGCACAAAAATTCCCACGGAATCACAGCTCCGCAAATCCAGCGGCAAAATCTGGACGCATCCTGTCGTGGCCAACGGCCGCCTGTACCTGCGCGACCAGGAATTGCTGTTTTGTTATGATGTGAAAGAGCACGGGCAAAATGGTCATTAGTCATTGGTCATTCGTGAATGACGAATGACCAATGACTAAGGACCACGGACGAGAACGCAATGCTCGCCTCGCCGAAAGATTGTCTGGATCGCTCCGCCATGCTGGAACAGCAGCGCGAGCAGGTCTGCGCTCTTTTGGCGGAGATCCTGCCGCGCAATCGTTTTTATGCGCGTAAGTTTGCGGCCTGCGGCATCACGCCGCACGACATCGATTCGCTCGCCGATCTGGTGCGCCTGCCGTTTACGACCAAGGCCGAGCTTCTTGAAGACCAAAAGGCCAATCCACCTTTTGGCACCGTGCTTACCTACCCGCTTGACCAGTATTGCCGCATGTGTCAGACCTCGGGCACGTCCGGTCAGCCGCTGCGCTGGCTGGACACGGCGACCAGTTGGAATCGCTTGCTGCATAGCTGGGAAGCGATCTACCAGGTGGTCGGTTTGCATGCCGGCGACCGCCTGTTCTTTGCTTTTTCGTTTGGGCCTTTCCTTGGCTTCTGGACGGCGTTTGATGCCGCGGTGCAGTCAGGCTATCTGTCGTTGCCGGGCGGCGGCATGAGCAGCGCCGCCCGTTTGCGTTTCCTGTTCGACAACGAAGTCACCATCGTGCTGTGCACGCCCACCTACGCGCTGCATCTGGCCGAGGTGGCACGCCAGCAGAAAATTGACCTGGCTACTTCCCAGGTGCGCGCCTTGATCGTCGCCGGCGAGCCTGGCGGCAGCATTCCGGCAACCCGCGAGCGCCTGGAAAGCGAGTGGGGCGCCCGTGTTTTCGATCATAGCGGCCTGACCGAAGTCGGCCCGATGGCAATCGAATGCCCGGAAAACCCGGCCGGCCTGCATGTTCTTGAAGACGATTACCTGGTCGAAGTCATCGATCCGGCGACGCAGCAGCCGGTGCCGGCGGGACAGTTGGGCGAACTGGTGGTCACGAACCTCGGACGCTGGGCAAGCCCAGTCATACGTTATCGAACAGGTGACCTGGTGCGCGTCGATCCGGAACCCTGCCCGTGCGGCCGCTGTTTCGTGCGGCTGGCAGGCGGCATCCTGGGACGCGTGGATGATATGATCCACGTGCGCGGTAATAACGTCTATCCCAGCGCCCTGGAGGCAGTGATTCGCCGCTTTCCCGAGGTCGTGGAGTACCGCGTGGCTATTAATCAGTCGCGAGCACTGCCGGAGCTATGTGTCGAATTAGAGCCGAGTTCAGCAGGCCTGGCTACGGCGTTGGTGCAGCGTGTCGATCAGGCCATTCGCGAAGAATTACTATTTCGAGCCGAAGTCAAAGCCGTGGAACCCGGCACGCTGCCTCGCTTTGAAATGAAAGCAAAACGATTTATCAAGAATGACGGAGCAGAAATCAAATAGCAGGAGGGCAATGGAGTTATGAAAAACTTGGTACGCAAGAACTTGTCACGCGGCCTCGTGCTTTGCTTTCTCTCCGCGTTCTCTGCGCTCTCTGCGAGAAATGTTTGTGTTGCAGGCGACTGGGCAGCCTGGCGCGGGCCGGAACAGAATGGCGTGTCGCGCGAGACCAATCTTCCGGATAATTTTTCCATCAAGCCGGACGCCGCAGGCAACAACCTGATCTGGAAAGCGGACTTTGGCGGCCGCTCCACGCCGATTGTCATGAACGGCCGTGTTTACCTCATTAACGACGCCGACGAAGGTACCATCAACGAGCAAGAACGCGTTATGTGCTTCGACGCCAACACCGGCAAGACGCTGCACGAGTACCGCTTCAACATCTTCTTCACCGACATCGTCAGCGTCCGCGTCGGCTGGACCAACCTGGTCGGCGATCCGGAAACCGGTAACATCTATGCCCACGGCGTACAAGGGCTGCTCTTCTGCTTCGACAAGGACCTTAACGTCGTCTGGTCGCATTCCTTGACGGAAGAATACGGCCGCATCAGCGGCTATGGCGGCCGGGTCACCAGCCCGGTCATCGACGGCGACCTGATGATCATCGGCATCCTGAACTCGAACTGGGGCGAGTACGCCCGCGGCGGCAACCGCTTCCTGGCCCTGGATAAGAAGACGGGCAAGGTCGCCTGGTGGGCCGATACTAACCATCAGGTGAAGGACTCGTATTACTCCTACCCCGTGATCGCCAACATCAACGGCGAGCGGCTGCTCATCAGCGGCGGCGGCGACGGCGGCGTGCACGCCTTCAAGGTTCGCACCGGTGAAAAGGTGTGGAGTTACATCTATGGCCTCGGTTCGGTCAACATCGCCCCGGTCGTGGACGGCAACCTGGTCTACATCGGCCACGGCGAAGAGAACCCGGACACGAACCTGCAAGGACGCTTCATCTGCCTGGACGCCTCGCAGGTGACCGACGGCAAGCCCAAGCTCGTCTGGGACCGGCCCGGCATCAAGGTCAAGTTCTGCTCGCCGATTCTGCATGAAGGACGGCTGTATATCTGCGATGAAGTGGCCAAGATGTTCTGCCTCGACGCCAAGACCGGCAAGACCATCTGGACCAAGCTCTACGGCAGAAATGCCAAGGGCTCGCCGGTCTGGGCGGACGGCAAGATTTATGTGGCGGCGGTCAACTCGCAATTCTGCATCATGAAGCCGAGCGAGAAGACCTGCGACATTATCTACAAGCAGTATTTCCCCAACCACGGCGGCCCCGACATCGAGATCAACGGCAGCCCGGCCATCGCCAACGGCCGTATTTACTTCATGACCAGCCAGGAGCTGTACTGTATCGGCAAGAACAATCAGCAGGCCAACGGCGCCCCGGCATTGCCACCCCTGGCAGAGCCTTCCGCTGACTCTTCAGCCAAGCCAGCGCATCTGCAAGTCTTCCCGTCGGACGTCGTCTTGCATCCTGGGGAAAAAGCCGATTTCAAGGCGCGGCTCTTTGACGACCACGGCCGGTTTCTGCGCGAGGTGAAGGCGGACTGGAAGCTCGCGTCGATGTTGCCGCCTACCATCCCGATCGGCGCTCCGCCGGCGCCCAAGGCGCCGCCCGCCCCCGCGGGAGCGACTCCGCCGGTTCTGCAGGGAGAGTTGACTCCGGAGGGCGAATTCACGCCGGCGAAGACGCCGCCTTCCCAATTTGGCGGCATCATCGCCAGCGCCGAGGGCCTCACTGGCCGAGTACGTGTACGCGTCGCGCCGAACCTCCCTTACACTCCGAACTTCAACAACATCCCCGTCGGCCGCACGCCCGGCGGCTGGATCAACTGCCAGGGCAAGTTTCTCATCAAGGAAAAGGACGGCGTCAAGGTGCTGGCCAAGCTGAACACCAACGCCAACGTGCTGATCGCGCGCGCCAACTCGTTCATGGATTTGCCGAACATGCACGACTACACCATCCAGGCCGATGTGCTGGGTACGCGCAAGGGAGGCGACATGCCCGACATGGGTATCATCGCCAACCGCTACACGCTCATGCTGGATGGCAACAAGCAGCAACTGCGGCTTTTGTCTTGGGAAGCCGTGCCGCGCGTCGATAAAAGCATCGCCTTCCCCTGGAAAGACAACGCCTGGTACCGCATGAAATTCACCGTAGAGGTGCAAGGCGATAAGGCGACCGCGCGCGGCAAGGTCTGGCCGCGCGACCAGGCCGAGCCCGAAGACTGGACTGTGACCTTTGAAGACCCGACTCCCAACAAGGAGGGTAGCCCGGGCGTCTACGCCTATTCCGCCGGCATCGAGGCTAACAAGCCCGGCACGGAAATCTATTTTGACAAGGTAAGCGTTACCCCTAACAAGAAACAATAAGTAAATGGTCATTCGTCGTTGGTCATTCGCGGACCGCGAATGACCAATGACGAATGACGAATGACTCGGATTGCGGAGACATATAACCATGAACGGTTACCCCTCTCTACGACGCGGCCTGGCTCTGGCGGCCACTGTGGCGGTGTTTGCCGGCCTGCTGATCTTTTTGAGTTCCTCCGCCCGCTCGCTCAACAAGGAGCGCGCCGACGAATCCAAGACAGACAACGGCCGCCCCTTGCCGATGTTCGGCGGGCATCTGACGCGCAACCTGGTCAACACGTTTGACCACAATGTGCCGACGGAATGGAGTGTCGAAGAAGGCGCCCAAAAAAACGTCAAGTGGGTGGCAGACCTTGGCTCCAAGGCCTATGGCGGCCCCATCATTGCCGACGGCAAGCTCTGGATGGGGACCAACAACCAGAAGCCGCGCAACCCCGCCATCAAGGGGGACAAGGGCATCGTCATGTGCTTTGACGAGGCCACCGGCAAGTTCCTCTGGCAAGCCGTGCACGACAAGCTGCCGGCCGGCCGCGTCAATGACTGGCCGGAGGAAGGCATCTGCTCCAGCGCCTTCGTCGAGGGCAACCGCCTCTACTACGTCAGCAACCGTTGCGAGCTCGTGTGCGCGGATACCAACGGCTTTCTCGACGGCAAGAACGACGGCGAGCAGAACGAACAGTACACCGATCCGCTCAGCGCCGATTTCATCTGGCGCCTTGACATGATTCAGAATCTGGATGTCTTCCCGCACAACCTGTCCACCAGTTCCCCGCTCGTCGTCGGCGACCTGATTTTCCTGGTCACCAGCAACGGCGTGGATGAGGGACACATCAACATCCCGCAACCCAAGGCGCCGAGCTTCGTCGCCGTCAACAAGAAGACCGGCAAGGTGGTTTGGCAGAATAATTTCCCCAGTTCCAAGCTGGTTGAAGCCCAACAGGAAAGCAACCAGAAGAAGGAAGTGCTCATCAAGCAACTGCTCGACAAGGGCGAGGTGCTCATGCACGGCCAGTGGTCGAGCCCGGCATATGCCGTGGCCAACGGCAAACCGCAGGTCATCTTCCCCGGCGGCGACGGCTGGCTCTACAGCTTCGAGCCGGAGACGGGCAAGCTGATCTGGAAGTTTGATTGCAACCCGAAGTCGTCCAGGTACAAGCTCGGCGGCAAGGGCACGCGCAGCGACTTCATCGCCTCGCCTGTCGTCTACGACAATAAGGTCTACATCGGCGTTGGCCAGGACCCGGAGCACGACGAAGGCGTCGGCCACCTGTGGTGCATCGACATCACCAAGGAAGGCGATGTCTCGCCCGTCAACGACAACTTCGACCCGAAGGCGCCAGAGAACAAGAACTCGGCGCTGGTGTGGCATTATGGCGGCATGATTCCAGCAAACGCCCAGAGCGATCGCAATTACTATTTTGGCCGCACACTGTCGTCCTGCGCCGTGCACGACGGACTTTGTTATGCGGCGGAACTGGCCGGCTACGTCCACTGTCTGGACGCGAAAACCGGCGAGCACTACTGGGACCACAACATGGAAGCCGCCACCTGGTGTTCGCCCTACTATGTGGACGGCAAGATCTACATCGGCAATGACGCGAGCAAGGTCCTGATCTTCGCCGCCGGTAAAGAGAAGAAACTGATCGGCGAAATTGAGATGGGCGGCAAGGTCCGCGCCACGCCGGTCGTGGTCAATGGCGTCCTCTACCTGGCAACAGAGAACAAGTTGTACGCCATCAAGGGGTGACCCCCGGCTCAAAAAACGTGGCAAACTGGCAAAACCAATTTTTTTCGGACGTAACCTCCATCTCAGTTTGCCTTTACAAAACTAACTGAGTTTGGCAAACTCAGTTGGCAAACTGGCAAACTCAAACTGCTCCGCTGCCACAATGGCAGACATCTTGACCCGAGGATCGAAGAATGAAGTGCTGCCCCGTTTCGCGCTTATGGCTGCCGATTCTCTTAATGATCGTGTTGTTCGGGGCCATGGTGTTCAGCAAAGCCACGTTCTTGACACAAGCGGCGGAGGCGGGCACGCATGACTGGCCGATGCTGGGCGGCACCATTCATCGTAACATGGTGAATACGGCGGAGAAGAACATGCCCGTCACCTGGAGCGTCAAGGAGGGTGCGCGCCAGAACATCAAATGGGTCGCCGATCTCGGCATGACTTCCTTCGGAGTGCCGGTGATCGCGGGCGGCAAAGTTTTCGTCGGCACCAACAACGATCAGCCGCGCAATCCGAAAATCAAAGGCGACAAGGGCGTCCTTATGTGCTTCCGCGAATCGGACGGCCAATTTCTCTGGCAGGCCATTCACGACAAGCTCCCTACCGGGCAGGAGAATGATTGGCCGCATCAGGGCATCGCCTCGTCGCCAGTTGTGGATGGCAATCGGCTCTATTACGTCAGCAACCGTTGCGAAATCATTTGCGCTGGCACGGAAGGAAAAAACGGCGAGGTAGACATCATCTGGCGCCTCGACATGATCAAGGATCTGGAAGTCAACCCGCGCTTCCTGGCCATTTGTTCCCCCATGATCATCGGCGATTTGCTGTACGTGGTCACGGGCAACGGCGTGGCCGACCAGGGCGGCGGCAAGCTGGCCGTACCTTCCGCCAAGGCCCCCAGCTTTCTGGCCATCAACAAGAACACCGGCAAGATCGAATGGCAAAGTAATCTCCCCGGCGACAAGATCATCGACGGCGCGTGGTCGAACCCGGTTGCCGCCGAAGTCAACGGCAAGATGCAAGTCATTTTCCCGGGAGGCGACGGCTGGCTCTACGGTTTGGATGCGAAAACCGGCAGTCTTATTTGGAAGTTCGATTGCAACCCAAAGGATATAGAACCGTACAAGCCGGGCGGCAAAGGCCAGGCCTGCTTTTTCCTCGGCAACCCGGTGGTCTATGAGAACAAGCTCTACGTCGGCCTGGGCCAGGAGCCCGAAAACGATGGCCAGGGAGCAGGCCTGTTCTGGTGCGTTGACATCACCAAGACCGGCGATGTGTCCCCCGAACTGGTCGTGAACGAGAAGCCTGTCAAAACCGAGCCCAACAAGAATTCAGCGAAAGTATGGCTGGTCAACGGTCTCAAGGAGAAGGGCGGAGATCGCGATTACAGCTTCGGCCGCACGATCAGCACGCCTGCCGTTCATGACGGCCTGGTGTACATGACCGACATGGACGGCTTCCTTTATTGCTTCGACGCTAACACGGGGACGAAGTACTGGGAGGAAGACCTCAAGACGGGCATCTGGAGTTCGCCTTACTGGGTGGATGGGAAAATCTACCTGGGCACCGACGACAGCGAGGTACAGATTTTCGCGCATGGCAAAGCGAAGAAGCTGCTTGGCAAGGTGGAGGTCGGATCGCAGGTCAAGGCTCCCGTGGTGGCCGCGGATGGCGTGCTCTATGTTATGACCGGCAAGCAGTTGTTTGCGATCGGCAACAATCAGAAGTAGCTATGCCCTTACTCGTACACAAGAACATGACCAAAACAATCATTAATCCGGATCAAGCCCGCCAGGCCCGGGAAAAGCTTGACGCTCATGTGCGCGACATGGTGGCCTGGCACTTCCATTCCGACACGGGCACGCCGTTCTGGCTGGAACGGGCCAAAACGCTCGGCTTCGATCCGCGCAAGGAAGTTAAAGGCTTTGCGGATCTGCGCAAGTTCGGCCTGTTCGAGGACGATTGGCTCCGCGGCGGCCCGGTGCGCCGCTGGATCCCCAAGGCCCTGCATAACAAGCCAACCTATGTCTTCGAAACCGGCGGCACCACGGGCATTCCCAAGAGCCGCGTGGTCGTGGATGATTTTCGCATCGACTACGAGATGTTCAGCGACACGCTGCCTGAAAAGAACTTCCCCAAGGGGTCCAACTGGCTCATGCTCGGTCCGTCCGGCCCGCGCCGGCTGCGGCTGGCGGTGGAGCATCTCTGCCAGTACCGCGGCGGTATCTGCTTCTGCGTCGACCTCGATCCGCGCTGGGTGATCAAGCTCATCAAGAAAGGCTGGATAGAGCACCTCAAGGCTTATCAGGAGCACGTCATCGACCAGGCGATGACGGTCCTGTCGGCCAACCACGAGATCAAGTGCATGTTCACGACGCCGAAGCTGCTCGACTCCCTGGCGGCCCGCCTGGAAAAGGAAGGTTCGAGTATCGCTCAGACCGGCATTACCGGCATCTTCTGCGGCGGCACGGAGATGACTTCGCAATGGATTCGCTTCGCCATCGAGGAACTGCTCGGAGCGGGCGTTTACATTGCACCGACCTACGGCAACACCCTGATGGGCCTGGCAGCAGCGGAGATGCCGACGGCCGAGCAGGACTACAAGATTGCTTACTACGCCCCTGAGCCGCGGGCCGCCATCCAGGTCGTGGACTTCGACAACCCGGACAAGGTTGTGGATTACGGTCAAACAGGCCGGGTTATGCTGACCACGCTGACCAGAGAGCTGTTCATCCCGCGTTTCCTGGAAAGAGATGAAGGCGAGCGCGAGCCGCCCTCGGCAAAGTACCCCTGGGACGGCGTCAGCGGCGTGCGGCCGTTCCGCGGGTTTGCGGCAACGACGACTGTTGGCGTGTATTGAATAATCCAGCCGATTCCGTTGCCTCTCGTGAAGGTCAGAGAAATTCTGAAACTGGTGCGGGACGATGGCTGGCAGCTTGTCCGCCAGCGAGGCAGCCATCGGCAGTTTCAGCATCCCGAAAAACCGGGTACAGTAACAGTGGCAGGCAACCCAGGCGTCGACCTTCATCCGAAGACGGCAAGGTCAATACTTAGACAGGCCCGGCTAGGAACAGTGGAGTGACATGCATGCGCTACCCGGTCATGATTCGCCGCACGAGAACCGGATACAGTGCCGATGTTCCCGACTTCCCGGGATGCATCGCAGCGGCAAAGACCGTGGAAAGCACGCGACGCAGCATTGCCAAGGCAATCGGCCTTCATCTGGAGCTCATGCGCGAGAGCGGCGAGAGGATTCCTGCGCCCACACGGCGCATTCATTTTTCGCCCGCCGACAGTGATGGTGAGGAATTCTGCACCTGGGTAGAGGTGAAATCCCCCGAATCGGTGTTGCCATAAGTTTTTGCCTCCTTGTTGGCTTGGGAGTTTAGTCAATGATTCACATCCCCGTTTTGCGTTGGGGCGAGCCCTACAAGAGTATGGAAATCGACAAGGTCGTGCATTTTGCCAGTGGCGAGCCGCTGGCTGAAGTCAGCCGGGCCAACGGCGGCCTGATCGAGCGCGACATGCGCCAGGCCAAGCGGGCGCGCGAAGTTCTCCGCGAAATCCCCATTCCGGAGCTGATCAACCGCGTCAAGAAGGCGGCCGACCTCTATGTCGAGGCGGAACTGCCGCTGGGCGACGGCACGCAGACGCCCGATCAGTTTGTGCGCATGCAGTCGGCCACGACCGGCCTACCCGAGCACATGTGCCGGTTCAACATGAAGAAGAACCACTTTGTGCTCAACCAGATGGATAAAATGCTTGACGCCCTGACGCGCGGCCTGGACTTGAACTTCCTGTCGCGCGGCTACGGCGTGGAGCACCGCGGCGTGCCGGTCAGCTACCAGGTTCAATCTCCTGTCCTCGGCATGGTGTTACCCAGCAATTCGCCCGGTGTTCATACCTTGTGGCTGCCCATTATCCCGATGCAGGTCGGGCTGGTGCTCAAGCCCGGTCCGCAGGAGCCGTGGACGCCGTACCGCATGACGCAGGCCTTCGTGCAAGCCGGCATTCCCAAGCAGGCCATCGCCATCTACCCCGGCCTGGGCGACGTCGGCGCCGCGGTGCTCAATAGCTGCCCGCGTAGCTTGATCTTCGGCGGCACCGCGACGGTCGAGCAATACAAGGGCAACCCGCGCGTGCAGGCACACGGGCCCGGCTTCAGCAAGATCATCCTGGGCGATGACGAGGTGGACAACTGGCCGAAGTACCTGGACATGATGGTCGATAGTGTTTTCATCAACAGCGGCCGCGGCTGCATCAATTGTTCGGGCGTTTGGGTCTCGCGTCACGCCCGCGAAATTGCCGAAGCCATCGCCGCGAAGATCGGCCCCGTGCAGCCGCTGCCGCCGGAAGACCCGAACTCCGCGCTGGCAGCGTTCACCGTGCCGAACCAGGCGGATGCAATCTCCGCACAGATCGATCAGGATCTCAAGGAGGCCGGTACGCACGACATGACGGCGAAGTTTGGTGCGCGATTGGTGAAGAGGGAACGCTGTGATTACTTGCGGCCCACGGTGATTCTCTGCGATTCGCCCACGCCCGCCGCCGCCAAGAAAGAGTTCATGTTTCCCTTCGTGACCGTGGTGCAGTGCGCGCAGGATAAGATGCTCGATGCCATCGGCCCGACGCTGGTCTGCTCCGTTGTGACGCGGGACAAGAAGTTCCAGCGCGCCCTCATCGACGCCACGCATATTGATCGGTTGAACCTCGGGCCGATTCCGACGATTCAACTGAACTGGC
>DASZFN010000071.1:0-7070 GCA_035939715.1 Gemmataceae bacterium
TGCCGATATACTCGTCAGACCCCACAATGTTGGCTATGACTGACTCGTCGCGCGCGCCAAGCATCAGGGCCGTGACAAAGCTGTTCAGCCCGAAGGCGTCGGCCTGGCGATGCAGGAAGGTGAGATAAAAGCCGCTCACCAGATCGACGTCGAACTCGGCGCTGGTGTAGATGAAGGTTGCTACCTGCGTGCGGCTGCCGCCCTGAGCCAGGAACTGATCGAAGCCGGCCCTTCCCGCAGCATCGGGCGCCCGGCCGAGCGCGTCCTGGTACAGGGCATTCAGGAAGCCATCGTTGGTACTGCCGCTCTTCGCAAAGAACTCGTCCGAGCCGGCAACGATCTCCTGGATTTGTTCGTAGGTTCCGCCAAGCCCGAGGAAGCCCAGCAGGACATTTAAGGTGCCCGCGTCGACCGGCCGATGCAAGAGCGTTTGGTAGATCGTATTGATCTGATCTGTCCGGTACTCGACGCTCGCTTCAATTGTCAGCACGAATTGCGTCCGGGTGATCAGCCCCTGGTCGAGGAGACTGATGAACGCCGCGCGACCACCGGCATCGGCCGGCCGGTGCAGCAGATCCAGGTACACTTGCGAGACGAAGGCCGGGGTGCGCGGATCGGGCGTGGGCGTGACGGTCAGGGCTTCCACCGTGGACAGGGCGGTCGTGGCCAGGCGGCCGCCGATGGCGAAGATGCGGCCATCCGGGCCGGTGACTGCCGCCAAGCGTCACCACCGTGCCGCCCGCTGCCGATCCGGACGTTTGCCAACCGTGGCAAACTCAGTGGCAAAGTGGCAAACTCTTGGCCGGCGCGCGCACGACGCAGAAAAGAAGTTCGAAGTCCGAGCCTTTTTCAGCAGTCTCTCATTGGCGGGCGGACCGCAAGAGCGCCAAGTGCATTTGGCGGACAGATTAATGAGAGACGGTCCTGGAACTGGCGGACGGAACTGCCTACCCCCGACTCATGACGCCATGACCCGTTCGAAGGCATCCTTGAACCGGGCCATCTCGTCGCGTGTGCCGATGGTGACGCGCACGTGGTTCGGCAGCGCGGCCCAGGAGCGGCCGATGGCGACCTTGTATGCGAGCATGGCCGTGGCCGTTTCCTTGCCGGGCCGCTTGCTGTCGATCAAGACCATGTTGGCGTCGGAGGGAATGTAGGCGTAGCCTTTCTTGTCCAGCCAGGCGAACAGGTCGGCGCGAATCCCGGCCATGAGTTGGCGGCGCTGGGGGACCAGGTCCTTCTCCTTCAGACTCGCCGTTGCTCCCGCCATGCCGGTGCACGGCAGCATAGCCGGCCCGCTGTAACCATGCAACTTCTCCAGCAAGTCGGGCCGGCCGAGGGCCGCGCCGGCGCGCAGGCCGGCCATGCCGTAAAGCTTCGAGAAGGTGCGCAGCACGATCACGTCCTTGCCGGCGGTCACGAACTCAATGCCGGGGCTTGCGGTCGCCGAAAAGTGAATGTAGGCCTCGTCGATGAGGACGACGCAGTCCTTCGGCTTATTGGCGACGATAAAGGCGATGTCCTCGGGGCGCGTGACGGTGCCGGTCGGATTGTTGGGGTTGCAGATGTAAATCACCCCGGCGTCCGGGTCGGCCTTGGCCATGGCCTGGGCGTCGTGAGAAAAGTCCTTCCGCAGGGGAACCTGAATAACCTTGGCGCCGATGAAAGCGGCGGCGCGGTTCGGCGCTTCGTAACCGGGATCGGCGATTACCAGCGGCCGGCGCGGCGACGTGAACGCCAGGACGGTCCGGTGCAAGGGATCGCTGGAGCCGGCGCTGGGCAGTATATGCGACGACGGCAAGCCTTCCACGGAGGCCAGCGTCTCGACGAACGCGCGCGTCTGGTCAAAGAGGTATCGGCCTCCCTGCGGCACCACGCGGCCGATCGCCTCGATCGCCGCGGGGCAAGGCCCCATCGGGTTTTCATTCGCATTGAGCCGAACCGCGTCCGGCGGCACGCTGGCAATGGCCTTCAAATCCTGGGCCAGGGCGGGTTCGTTGTAGAAAGGCAGGGCGGCGCCAGCCGTCATCAGCATGGCGATGCGGCCGAAGTCGCGCCGCGTGAAGCCTCGTTTGTCCCAGTCAGAGCTGTGCTGCCGTTCGAAGAAGTTGCGCATCTTGCCTCCAAGGTTAGATGGACCGCGGCGGACTCGAATTAACCCAGAATGCCAAAGCCACTCCCGGCGGCAAGCAAAGTCTATGTGTATCAAGTAGTTGACCAAAGACAACCAAGTATTTGTAAAACGATGCGGAGCTTTCGTTGTGGCGAAGCGGCATGGGAAATCGTAGAATGCCACGCGGTTACAGTGAGGTGCAACATGGATCTTTCCGACGCAACCGTAGGACAACTCCTCATCCCGGTGGAAGACCTGGATCGGGCCATTGCCTTCTATCGCGACGCGCTGGGCGTCCGGTTTCTGTTTTCGGCGCCGCCACAGATGAGCTTCTTCCAGTGCGGCAGCGTCCGCTTGCTAGTCGGCGTACCCGCGGCGGATCAACCTCGGCAGCGCGGCTCCACGGTCTACTTCCAGGTAAAGGACATCCATGCGGTGCACCGGACGCTTGCCGAACGCGGCGTCCAGTTTGGCGCCAGCCCGCATGTGGTTCATCGCACTCCCACGACGGAACTGTGGTTGGCTGAGTTCCGAGACCCCGATGGCAATCCGTTGGCTCTGATGAGTGAAACGCCAAAAAAGGTATGACTGGGCGGCGCGGCGGTTGAGGCGTACAAGGCAGGCATCGTCTTGCTGGGCACGCTGTGAAACGGTAGTACTTCAAAACGCGCAAACGTCTGCGCTGCCGACTTAATTGCCCCAGGTGTATACTTAGGGGAACGGAACGCGCAGTAGCAACTGAACCAACTGAACCTCCCTGGCGGAGTATTAAGAGATGGCTGAGCCGCTTTCCATCCACATGGACCCACCCCCGCTTCGCGTGGACGAAGGGGGTGCCATCCGCGTCGGTAAGAGTCGCATCAACCTCGATCTGGTGGTCGAGCAATACGAGAACGGCATAACGCCGGAAGACATGGTCCGCGCCTACGACAGTCTCGTGCTTGCCGATGTTCACGCCGTCATCGCCTACTACCTGCGGCATCGCGACGAAGTGCGGGCCTATCTAAAGCAACGCGCACAGGAAGCGGAAGCCTTGCGAGCGAAGATCGAGGCCGAACGCCCGCGCGTCACGCGGGAGGAGCTCCTGGCACGCCGTAGCGCCAGGGAGAAGGATCATGCTCCGACTGGCCAGTGATGCCGATGTCCACGGTGCCATCATCCGCGGGCTGCGCCGCCGCCAGCCGAACATCGACTTGGTGCGTGCTCAGGATGCTTTGCCGGAAGGCACGCCCGACTCCGAGGTCCTGTCCTGGGCGGCCGCCGAGAAGCGAGTATTGCTTACTAACGATCGGAACACGATGATCGGCTTTGCTTACCGACGTGTGGCAGCAGAAGAGCCCGTGCCTGGTCTCGTCGTCACGACCAATGAGCAATCCATTGGCTCTGCAATCGACGACATCCTGCCCCTCGCGGAGTACATGCCGGAGGCAGAAATTAGGGAACAGGCTGTCATCTTCCTACCGTTTCGAGGATAAACGTCGGCGCTGGGTTGATCTCCGTTTCTGCAGAGAGCACAATGATGGCCGTCACTGGCGGTGGCGATCGTACGGAATGATGTTCTCCCACTCGCTCGCATCCGAGCGCGCCACCACGGCCACCACCGGCTCCGTGTCGCTCATATTGAACACTTCATGCGGCACGCCGGGTTCGATGTAGATGAAGTCGCCGGCTTCATTCTCGACTGCTTTCTTGAGCCCAGGGCCGTACTCGTGGCGGACGCGGCCTTGCAGAATGTAGAGCATCACGTCGAAGTCCACGTGGATATGGGCGTAGGCGACTCCGCCGGGCGGAATGGTCGCGACATTCATGGACAGGCTCCTGGCCGGGACGTTCTTGGCGGACAGGCCGGTCTTGTACTGGATGCCGTTCCAGGCGCGGCAGGTCTTGCTGCCGCGGATGACGTAGATACCGTCGCCGCCTTCGACTGCTTTCTTGAGTTGCCCTACGTCGTCCGCCATGGATTGTCTCCGGGCCTGGCAGCATTGTAACCCGACGCGCCAGCGAGGGCCCTCGCCGGCGCGTCGGGTTACAATGCAGAACGATCCTGCATCGTCATCAGATCATTGAACTTTAGCTGCTCCACAGGCGCGGAACAAGGAGGATTCGGGTAAACTCGCGGCATGGGCGACCACTTTCTTTGCTGCCTTCGTTCGACATTTGCCACCCATTCCAGCCGTCCAGCCCTTGCCTACGGCGAGCGCACTCTTGGCTATGGGGAACTCGATGCCCGCGCGGAGAACTTTGCTGCTTTGCTTCAAGGCCAGGGAATGAGGCCCGGGGACCGCGTCGTTCTGTACACGGCGGACAAACTGCCTTTCCTGATTGCTCACCTGGGCGTTTTGTACGCCGGCGGAGTTTGCGTTCCCCTGAACCCCCGCTTTACGCGCGAGGAGATGCGCTATTTCCTGACGGACAGTGGAGCGCGCGTGGCTGTGATAGGCGATGACCAACGGCGGATTGTGGAGGCATTGCGACCGGAGTTGCCGGAACTCCAAGCCATAATCCCGGACACTGCGGTCCTGGAGGCGCCACGTTGTTCTGTTTCCCAATGCGACCCGAGCGGAGACGCTCCCTGTCTGATGATCTACAGCTCCGGCACGACCGGCTGGCCAAAGGGTGTGGTGCACACGCAGGCCAACATGGCGTCCGCGTTGTTTGCCTTGCAAGCATGCTGGCGATTTTCCCCGGATGATTGCGTCGTGAACTTCCTGCCGCTCTTCCATGTTCACGGCCTGTGCTTCGCGACGCAGCTAAGCCTGCTTACGGGGGCCTGCGTTGCTATTGAAAAAAGCTTCCATCCTGTGGAAAGCTTACCAGCCATCGCGCGCGGGACCGTCTTTATGGGCGTTCCCCCGATTTATTACCGCTTGCTGCAGCAGCCGGAATTCCGCCAGGCCGCCGGCTCGTGGTCCAGGCTAAGGCTGGTGACGTGCGGCTCGGCGCCTATTCGTGCGGAGGTTCTGCCGGAACTGGAGGCGATACTCGGCCGGCCGGTGATTAATCGGTACGGTATGTCCGAGGCGCATGTAATCACCAGTTTGCCCCTGGAAAGTCCGTGGCCGCATGGCTCGGTAGGCACGCCGCTTCAAGGCGTAGAAGTGCGGGTCGTCGCTGAGGACGGCCAGGCGGCTGTGGCGGGCGCGGTTGGCACAGTCATCTTGCGAGGACCGAACCTCTTCCGAGAATACTGGAACAAGCCGGAGGCCACGCGCGCCGCTTTTGCCAGCGGTTGGTTTGACACCGGCGACCTGGGCTTTTTCGATGACAACGGCTTTCTCACCCTCGTGGGGCGCATAAGCGATCTGATTATCACCAATGGGTTCAATGTCTATCCGCAGGTCGTGGAGCGGGTCATCAACGATTGTCCGGGCGTGCGCGAGTCCGCGGTGTTCGGGCTTCCCGACGGCCGCCGTGGAGAACGAGTTATCGCCGTAATCGTACGCGACGACCCGGCACTGGACGAGAACCGGCTGCGGGCGCACTGGAGCGAACGGCTGGTGGATTACCAGAGGCCGGTCGCTGTGCTCTTCGTGGACGCGTTGCCGCGCAACGCAATGGGCAAGGTCCTCCGCCGGGAGTTGCGTGAACAGATCTTGAAATCGGAGTAAGCAAGACTTCTCAATCTTGCAAGCTGATGTCCTTCTTCGACGTTTCCGCCAGGCACCAGACGCACACCAGCGAAATAATGGAAATCAGGATGATGTAGCCCGCCAGTGGCCAGTAATGGCCGGGAAAGAACTCGGCCAGCGCGGTGGCAATGATGGGGGCGAGCCCACCCGCTACCGGGGAAGCAAGCTGATAGCCCAGCGAGGCGCCGGTGTAGCGAAGGCGTGTGCCGAACAACTCCGGAATCAGGGACGCCTGCACGCTGTAGAGCAGCGCATGCCCGACGGCCAAAGAGATGATAATGGCGACCCAGATTGCGGTGGCGTTCTTGCTCGCCAGCAGTCCGAAGTACGGAAAGGCAAAGCCAATCAGAAACAAGCAACCAAACATGTAGACGCGCCGCCGCATCAAGTGGTCGGACAGGATGCCGAACACGGGGATCGTGAAAAACTCCAATGCCGCGGCCACGTTGATGGCGCCGAGCACAAACTCGGCGTCCATTTGCAGGACATTTTTTACGTGGGTCAGGACATAGACAGTGAACAGGTAGAAGCACGATTGCTCGCTGATGCGCGAGCCGGCCGCGAGCAAGATTTCGCGCCAGTGCCGGCGGAGCGTTTCGCTGATGGGATGCGCCGCGATGTCTTTCCTGTCCTGAAGCCGGGCGAAGAGGGGACTCTCCAGAATACGCAGGCGAATCAGCAGGCCAAGCACGATAAGAAGGCCGCTCAGAAAGAAAGGCACGCGCCAGCCGAACTCGATAAATGCATCCCCAGGCCAGATGCGTTGACAGGCCGCTACCACTGCCGTAGACGAAAGAAGTCCGAGGGGGACACCCGCCTGCGGCCAACTGCCGTAAAAGCCGCGCTTGCCTTGATGTCCCGTTTCCACGGCCAGCAAGACGGCGCCGCCCCATTCGCCACCGACGCCGATCCCTTGCAGAATGCGCAAAAAAGCCAGGATCAGGGCCGAGGTTGAACCGATCTGCTGATACGTGGGCAGGAAGCCGATGATCAAGGTGCTCACGCCCATGAGCAGAAGCGTGGCGACAAGCGTTGACTTGCGGCCGATGCGATCTCCCAGGTAACCGAAAATCGCGCCGCCGACGGGCCTGGCTACGAAGCCGACGGCGTAGGTAGTGAAAGAAAGGACCTGCCCGGCAAAGGGACTGTACTTGGGAAAGAAGAGCTCGGGAAAAACCAGCGCCGCTGCCGTGCCGTACAGGAAGAAATCGTACCACTCAATAGTTGTGCCGATGGTGCTGGCAATGACGGCTTCGACGACCGTTCGCTTGGAAACTGAGGGTGCTCCATTCGAATACGGAGCCTTCTGGTTAGGCACATGCGCTCCC
>DASZFN010000072.1:0-13290 GCA_035939715.1 Gemmataceae bacterium
CTTGATTGTCCACCCTGAAAGGGTTGCACAAGGAGAGCTGTGCAACCCCCTTCGGGGTAGATAAAGGTAAGATGCTGTTCTCTTCCCAGGGTGCGCTGCCGCGACCCTGGGCTGAGTTGTTGCACCCCTTCGGGGTGAAAATCCCGGCTGCGTGGAGCGTTTTTTGGGATAACTTGCCCAACCACACGTCACTAAGATGATGGGCCCGGAAATTCTTGGCCGGCTGATCGATGAGCACGCCGCGGCGCTGGTGCTATACGCGCGGCAATGGTGCGCCACGCCCGAGGACGTCGTTCAGGAAGCATTCCTGAAACTCATCGCGCAAAAGAAGCCGCCGGATCGGCTGGTTTCCTGGCTGTACCGCGTCGTGCGCAATGCCGCCATTGACGCCAGCCGTTCCGCCGAACGCCGGCGGCGGCACGAGAGCCGCGCCGCGGGCCGAACACCGGCGTGGTTTTGTGCCAGTGAGACCGCCGAGATCGACGCCGACACGGCCAGCAGCGCACTGCAAACCTTGCCGGTGGAGCAGCGGGAGGTGATTGTCGCTCATCTCTGGGGCGGCCTGACCTTCGAGCAGATCGGTGAATTGATTGACGCCTCGTCAAGCACGGCGCATCGCTGGTACCTGGCCGGCCTGGTTACGTTGCGTGAAAGGTTGGGAGTCATATGTCCCAGGAAAGCTTCGATCCGAAACTGATAGCGCTGGAATCGGCGCTGGCGTCCCTGGCCCCGGCGACGGGCGCCATCAATCGCGACAAGCTGTTTTTTCACGCCGGGCAGAGAGCCGCTTCCCGGCGCGGCTGGCTGTGGCCATGCGCCACGGTGACGTTGGCCCTGGTATCCGCGGCGCTCGGCCTTGTCGTGGCGCTTGGACCACCGCAACACGACATCCGCATTGTTTACGTGCCGATTGAAAAAGAAGAGGTATCCGCCAGCCAGGCGGTCGAACGGCTGCCCGCGGCGGAGGCCCCGGTTTTGACCGCGGCTGCTGCCGGCAACCAGCCGGCGCCTTTGAGCTGTTTCCATCTCCAGCAACTCGTGCAGCACTGGGGCATCGAAGCCCTGCCCGATTCTTCGTCCGCGTCCAGCGGCGGCCCCGTGAACCCGTCCACGGCCACTCTGGATGCGCGCAGCGGCTTCAACTGGCCGGAATGGCAAACGCCTTGAAACTCTCAGGAGATCCTTGCATGGTTCGCCAATGGCTTGGTGTTGTTTTACTGGTGCTTTCGGCCGGCCGGGCTCCTGGCCAGGGGATGACCTATAAGCTGACGATTGGACCGGCGGCGCTGCCGTCACCGGTTCTCAAGTACCATCTGCTCCCCGACTCCTTTGATGTGACACCGGGCAATGCGGCCATGCTGTACTATCGGGCCTTCAGCCCGGAATGGGAAGGTTGGCGGCGCCAGCCAGGCCTTCAGGACAAGATCAGCGAGGCGCTGCAAGCTTCGCCCAGCGCGTTGCCACGCGCCGAGCTGGATTGGGTCTTGAATTCCAAGCAGCTTCAGGAACTGGACCTGGCTGCGCGGCGCGAATACTGCGACTGGGGCTTCACGACACGCCTCAAGCAGGAGGGAATCAGCATGCTCCTGCCGGACGTGCAAGGGTTTCGCGTCTTTGCCAACGTGCTGGCCCTGCGCACCCGCTTTGAGCTGGCGGACAAGGACTTTGGCAAGGCGGCGTACAGCTTGCAGACGGGCTTCGCCCTGGGCAAGGATGTGGCCAATGCGCCGCTGTTGATCAATGCTCTGGCCGGCATTGCCATTGCCACGGTCCAGGCCGGGCAGGTGGATCAGTGGATCCAGACGCCCGGCTCGCCCAACCTCTACTGGTCGCTCACCGAACTGCCGCGCCCCTTCATCGGCCTGTCCAGACCGCTCAGCGGCGAACGGCTCTGGCTCTACGCCGAGGTGCCGCAGGCGCGCGACCTCGAAAAGAAACCTCTGAACCCCCAGCAAACGCAAGAGCTTGTCGACGGCCTGGTCCGCCTCATGCACCTGGAGGACAGATCGAGCGACGCGGAAGCACGCCTGCTCCTCATGGGTCTCGCCCTCAAGTTTTACCCGCAGGCCAGGAAGAAACTGATCGCGGAGGGGCGGAAAGCCGAGGACGTCGACGCCATGCCCATCTTTCAGGTGTACGTCATTCATGCCCTGCGCCGCTACTTCGACCTGCAGGATGATTTATTCAAGTGGTACACGTTGCCGTATGCTCAGGCGCTTCCCGGCCTGGAGCGCGCGGGCCAGGACATCAGGAGGGCCCGGCAGCGTCTGGAAGCGATTCCCTTCGTCGATCTCTTGCCCGCGATTATCAAGGTATACACGGCGTACGCACGGCTCGATCGCCGCCTTGCCGCCCAGCGCTGCCTTGAAGCGATCCGTCTTTACGCTGCCAGCCATGACGGCAAACTGCCCGAAGCGTTGAGCGAGATCACGGAAGTCCCCGTGCCTGAGGATCCCATGCTGGGCAAGCCGTTCGCCTACCACGCCTCCGGCAATCACGCGACGCTGCGTGCCGCCGTCCCCGTATCCGCCAATGAGTTGACCTACGAATTGACCTTGAAGCCTTGAGAATCCATATGCATAGAATCATTGCCTGTCTTTTAGCTCTCGCCGGTTTCAGCGCGCTGCTGGCAGCAGATCGTGCTGCCGAGGGTGAGGCGCGCGCCAAGGCCGTCGCGCCTTACCTGGACGGACAAACGTTGGTCGTCATTCACGTCGATGTCACGCGCGTGGACGTGGATGCGTTCATCAGCAAGGTTAGCGAAGCGGCCAAACTCGAGGCCGGTCAGCTCGCGCCGCTGAAACAAGTCCTTGTGCCCTGGGCCATGAATTTCACGAAGGCCGGCGGCAAGGACCTGTACGTGGTGATTAACATGGCCGACATGCCGGGGATGCCCGTACTGGTGGCGCCGCTCGTGGGTGACGCCGACGCCAGGGCCCTTACGGAGCTGCTGGGCGGCCTGGGACCCATGCGGATGCCTGCCGTGGAGAAGATGGACGAAGCGATCGTCGCCGGCAGCAAAACCGCGCTGGCGCGCATAAAAGCGGACAAGGGGACGCTCCGGCCGGAAGTGGCCAAGAGCTTTGCGGCGGCTGGAGACACGGCGGTCCAGGTGCTGCTGTTGCCGACGGCGGAAGTGCGCCGCCTGGCCGAAGAAGTCAGCCCGCGACTTCCAAAAGAAGTGGGCGGCGCTCCGGTCACGGTTGTCACGCATGGCGTGCTCTGGGCTGCGGCTGGAATCGATTTGACGCCGCAAGCCTCTCTGAAGCTGACGGTCCAATCGCAAGATGCCAACGCCGCCGAGAGCTTGCATCAGCTTCTGGTCCAATTCTCACAGTCGCTTGCCCGCGCCGACATGGCGCGACGGGTCATTCCCCAATTGGAAAAAACTCTCGCCTTGCTGACGCCGGCGGTCCAGGGCGACCAGCTAACGCTGTCGCTCAAGGAGGGCGCCGAAGGGACCGGCGAGCTCCTTGCCGACCTGGCCGCTGCCGTCAACCGGACCTCCCAGCGGCGGCAGTTGGCTAACAACCTGAAACAACTCGCCCTCGCGCTGCATAACTACCATGACGCCAACGGCAAGTTTCCGACGGCGGCCATCTACAGCAAGGAAGGGCAGCCGCTCCTGAGCTGGCGCGTCGAAATTCTGCCGTTCCTTGGCGAGAATCAGCTTTACAACCAGTTTCACCGCGACGAACCCTGGGACAGTGAGCACAACAAGACGCTGATCGCGCGCATGCCGGCCGTCTTTGGCGGGCAAGGACTGGCCAACACCAATGGCAAGACGCGCATTCTGGCGCCGGTCGGCCCTGCCATGATGTTCATCGGCACGCCGCAGGCGGTGCTCATGAAAGAGGTCACCGACGGCACCTCGAACACCATCCTTCTCGTCGAGGCCGCGCCGGACCGGGCTGTAATCTGGACCAAACCCGATGATCTGAAGATCGATGCCAAGGAGCCAACGGCCGGCCTGCTGGACGAGCACGCCGCCGGCTTTAACGTTGTCTTTGCCGATGCTTCCGTGCGCTTCCTGAGCGCGAAAATCGACCCGAAAACGCTTAACGCCCTGTTCACGCGGAACGGCGGGGAAGTGATCAAGTCGAATGAATGGTAAGAAAGTCAGTAGCCAGTAGTCAGTAGCCAGTAGCGGCCAAGGTGCTTGACTACTGACTACTGGCCACTGACTACTGACTGATTTCTCTTTCAAAAAAATCTTTGCATTCGCGCGCAAGCTCAAATCGTTTCTGCGTTCGACCAGCGGAACTGAGAAGCGGCGAACGATACCGCAGAGATGCCGGGCCGCATGTCGGGGTTTTCCCGCGTCGGCGAGTCACCACGATCGTTGTGGCGTAGCCCTGCCTCGGAGCTACCTCTCCGGCGCCGGGCAAGCACTTGGCGTCCGTGTCCGGCTTCTTTGCCTTCCAACCAGGCACCAACTCTTCCCCAACAGAAGACGCCCGGCGACGGTCGCCGGGCGTTCTTCATTTTCTTTCCAGAATCGTCCGTCGTAATAGCTGACTACCCCGCGGCAAGGGGTCATTCGTCATTGGTCGGCGGCCAAATGACGAAGACCAATGACCGAGTAGACGAATCCCGAGCAAGCGCCGAATGGGTCAAAACCGGGGTTATTCTTTCTCGTCTTCTGGCGTCGGATGGACGGTTTTCCTCTTCAGCCAGTACTCTTTCAGTTCGAAGTGGACACTGTTGTCCGTGTCGTGGCATTTGAAACAAGCCTGGAACATGCGGTCTTCTACTTTCTTGGCATCTTCGCCGGGCTTGGCCTTGAAGGGATTCAAGGCCGCACGAATGGCCTTATTTGCAGTATTTTGCACATGCAGACTGGCGGGGCCGTGGCAGGCTTCGCAGCCGACATTCAGTAACTTTGGTGTCGCCTTCTCACTTCGGAATCCGGTGTCAAAGCCGAATCCCGTCGTGTGGCAAACAATGCATTCGCCGTCAAATTGACGCTCCGTCGGGCGGTCGGCCTTGTTCACCAAAGTATCGTAAGCATGGGAGTGCGGATGCTCCTTCCAGATCTTGTATGCGGACTTGTGACAACGCTTGCAGGTTTCAGTGCCGACGTATGTCGAGCCGGGAAAGGCAATCTGCATCGGGTGGGGCGCGCTGGGAAAATCGCCTAGCAGGTTACGGTCCCGGACCGCTTCCGCATACTGCTGCATCAAGGCGTGGATCGGATTGTCCTTGTCCTTCCCTTTGGGCGTCTCGTAGTCAGGTCCCAGCTCAACAAGCTGGTAACTCAACGTAAAGGGTTGCCCGTCGGCATTGCGGCGTACTCCCACGACGCCAACGTAGCGTCCCTTGTGCCCCGGGTTGACCAGCATGGAAGTGCCGACCATCACCGCTTCCGAGGACGGTTCCGGTTCCTTGGCCATATGCAGGATGACCTGGAATTGGGGAAACTTTCGGGCACATGCCTTGGCTTCATCGATGTCGCCTTGATAGAGGAGAACCAGCAGCTCTGCCTTCTGCGCCCGCAGTTGCTGGATCGCCTGCGGAAGAACATTTTCCTCCCGCGCAAACTGTAAACCGGTCTTTCTTAATTCACTAGCCAGACCGGGCCCAACGATAGCGGCAAAGCCCACTACAGGCGCGTTGCCGTTGGCCGGGCTGACGGCCCAGGGTTCGATCATCTCCGGATAGTCCTTTTCCCGGTTGACCAGGTTGGTCACCACGGCGCGCGGTTCATCCTTGTTGTTGAGCACCGTGGCTGCCAGTCCCTCGCCCAGAGGAAGGTTGGCTTCATTCTTGCCGACACCCACGGCGGAGTAATTCATGAGGCCCAGGGCCTTCATGGAATATTCAAACTTCAGCTGTATCTGCTTTTGCGGCCCGGATTCCTGAGCGATATCGCCAACATCGGCGGAGACCACAGGCCAGCCGCGTTTGGCCAGGCTTTGCAAGAAGTTGTAGCGCCGGGCCAGGCCGCCTTTTTGCGGCTCGGAACAACCGCACGGCTGCAGGTAACCGTACTGCTCGCCCGAAAGCATCAAGGCCACGTCCGGCTTGGGCCAGTTCGCGAACGTCGGCGGCCCCGAGGGCGGAGTCAGGGACGGGTCCCCGTCCTGTCGCAGCAACGGCGCCATGAAAAAGCCGGCGGCAGCAGCCGCGCTTACCAGCGTCAGAGCGAGCACGGTGAATTTGATGGTGACGCCTTGGCGGCGGGCACGCCTGCCGGCGGCCGGCGACGGGTCGAGCAGCCGATTCTGGTCATCCTTTTCCATACCGGACTTCCTTGTGGTTCGGAAAGAAGAAACGGCCGGGGCACACCGCTCCGGCGTTTGGGCCTATTGTTTCACATACGCCGTGCCGCGAATCGGGATGCGCAGCTGTCGTTGCTGTCCTTCCTGATCGCCGCTGATCTTCAGAACGACGGCCGTATCCAAAGAAATCTTGCCGGGCGGACAATTCGCCGCCACCTTGACGAGCAGCTTCCAGCGCCCCGTGCCGTCTTCCTTCAACGTCGCCCTGATGTAGTCCACGTTCGACGGCTCGATCCGAGCGTCGCCGACTTGCAAGCCCACGCCGGCTTGCCGGGCCGTGATGATGATCTGCTTGATAGCGCCGTTGCGGGCCGGGAAGCTTTCCAGAATGACCCGTCCCTTGTCCTCGTCGGAGCCGACGATGAAATCGCCCAGCACGGCGCCAACGACGCCGATCATGGCCTCGTCCTCGCCCATGTCGCTCTTGACCAGGATACGCCGGGCAAAGGGGCCGACGTCCAGCGGCTTGCCGTTGGCCGCCCGCTCGTGCACGCGCAGGCGGATGCGGTAGCCGGTCAGCACGCGCGATTTCTCGCGCTCGGACAGCTTGGTGCATTCCTCTTCATTGAGCGGCTCCCATTCGCAGGCAATGCACGGATCCGGAGTCTGCGGCCAGGCACTGATGTTGAAACTGGAGCGGGTCGCCGACCAGCAGTAGTACTCGGCTATGCGCTCGTCCCGGGGCCCCAGCTCATCCAGCGCCACCTTGTCGGGCGAAATTCGCAAGGGCGGCACGAACGTGACCGGACACTCCAGCTTCACAAAGTCACGGGCGACGGCCTTGCCTGATTTGGCCTGGGTCCACACCTCAATCACCAGCCGATCCGGGCCTTCCTTGGTCTTCCTGCCGTCCCAGTCAAAGCGGACGAAGCCGGTGCCGCCCGGCGGCACGGTGATGAAGTTGACGGGCCGCATCTCCTTCATGGCCTGGGCGCCCATTTGCGGCTCCAGTTTTTGCCAGTTCAGTTTTACCTTCTGCATATCCGGTACGGCGTCACGCGTTTGAATCGCCTGGCCCAGGAAGCCGAGCGCGCCGCGCTCGGCCGCGCTGAACATGGCCGCCGCCTCCACCAAAGCGTCCACGTCCAGATACTGGCCTTCTTCCGCCGTCAGCACGCACGCCTGGATATCGGAGCACTTGCAACTCTTGGACATCAGGCCCAGATCGACGGGCACGGCGTTCTTGTTGACGAAGCGAAAGTCCTGGTGGCCCGGCGCGTGCATCTCAAATTCTCCGGCCGTGGGCGGATCATAATTCATGATCTTTATCGGAAACGTCAGCGACGCGGCGTTCGTCGTGGACACGGTCGACGGATCGCCTGATCCTGTCTTCCGTGTGCTGGAGAACTGGCTGACATAGGTGATACCCGCCACCACGCCGACAATGGCAAGGATGACCAGAACCATCTGGGTGACAAACTTCATTGACAGCCGCCTTGACATAAAAGAGGGATTAGCAAGGAGTAACGGCGCGCCGGTCCCGCAGGGCGGGCCTGCTGCATCGGTACCCATTTTAATACGCAGCCATGGCGGGTCAAGGTCGCGCGAAAGCAGCGAAAGGAGGGGGGTTACAGTTACCGGCTGGCGATAAGGGTTAAGAGATGTTTGGTCATTGGTCATTGGTCATTCGTCATTGGTCATTCGCGAATGACGAATGACCAATGACGGATGACCAAAAGAACTTGACCACTAAGTTTGCGTCAATTCTTTCGTTTGCGCAAGGCATCGCGCAGCTTGGCGGCAGCTTCGTACTCTTCGTTGGCGACGGCTTGCTGAAGTTGTTCCTGGAGTGTGGCCTCGATGTTGTGGAGCTGGCGCAGGGAGCGATCCATCTTGCGGAGCTGCTCCACCATCGGGTCTTCCTCCATTTGCTCCTCGGCCTCAAAGGAAGTGAAGAAGCTGCGGAGCTGCTCGAGGCCGTCGTGAATGGCGTCGATGGCCGCTTCAGGATCGTTCTTTTCCACGGCGAGAGCAGCGGCCGCCTGCGTGCGATGGAACAGGACAAAGCCGCGGTACTGTTCGTGGGCGCGGGTGTAGTCGTCGTTGGGGGAGTGGTCGCGGATGAAATTCATGAAGGCCAGCGTATGGTCGGCGTCGGCGATGGCCCGGGCATAGTTGCGCAGGGTCAGCCAGCCGACCCGGCGATGGTAGAACTGCACAAACTCGCGGTCGGCTTCCTCGCACTGTTCCTCGCTGAGCGCAAACTCATGCCCCGCGCGATCGGCAATACGCGCCTGCTGCCGGAGGTATTCAAAATAGGTGGCGAAGCCGTGCGGCCGGGTGCCGTCCGGACGGTCGGTGATTTCGATCTGTAAAATGCCCAGATCGATGCGGAGTTGCATCACCTGCCGGCTGTCGCGGGCCTCGATGAGTCGGGCCTGCAACGCCCCCGGTCGCGCTTCCCAGCCTTGCAAAGCGTCGTCAATGTCCTGGTTCATGGCTCCTACTCGTTTCCCGTCCCGCCAAAAGGATACAACATTTTACGGTAGGAGAGGGAAGTCGGGCAAGGCCGCGCGGATCAAGCGGTCGGCTATGCGCTTAGCGTTCCCAGCGGTCATCCTCGCGATCCCAGGGCCGGCGGTGCGATTCCAATTGCAGCATCTGAAAACTCATGAAAGCCAGCATGCCAAAGAGAAAAGCGTTATAAAGGCTGCTCATATTCCCCACGTAAGGGATGTACTCGAAGAAGGGCAGCGGCTGCTGCCGAAAACGCACGCTGAGCACATTGGCGGTCAAGAGTCCGGCAATTACCAGGGAAATGCCGAAGGCTATGCTGGCTCCCCTGTCCGGCATTAGCCACTCCAGAAACTCACGGCTAATCCGGCCGCCGTCCAACGGCCAGATCGGCAAGAGGTTTAGCAGACTCCAAAACAAATTGATTATGAAAAGATCGTTCAGCGCGCGCTCAACCAGCGGCGGAGAGTTCTCGTTTATGTTCAAAGTGAGAGCAACAATTACCACCAGAACCCAAAGCAGCAAGCCGGCTGCTGGTCCGGCAAAAGCAACCGCCATCCGGCCCCAGCGGTTCCGTATTTCGAGGCTACCTACGGCAAGACCGCCCATTCCATACAGGACAATGTGTCCCCTGGAACCAAAGATCCATCCCATCACAATATGGCCGAATTCGTGAACGAGAATCGAGATGAAGACACAGGCGATCCAAAGAAGCAGATATGCCATGCCTTGCCTTATCGCGCCCCAACCCAGCAGCGCGCTCATGAGCCAGAACCAGGGGTGGACTCTTACTTCCACGCCCAAAAGGCGAAAGTTCAGATCGTATGGAGTTCGGCCCGGCTCGAAGAACACGCTCATCCTCAATCAGAGAAAGCTCTGTAGTCGAAGAGTAATCTTATACCACATCGGTCGTAAAGCGTGTGACGACATCACGACATGCTCCGGAATCGCGAACGCTGATTTAGTCCGGCGCGTGGCGCCCCGCCGGCTGCCACAGCTCAAGCGCATTGCCTTCGGGGTCATGCACGCGGGCACGAAGCGACCGTTCGGGTATTGTTGTTCATCGATCTGCACGGCGATACCGGCTGCCCGTAGCTGGGCCGCCACGGCGTCGAGATTCCGAACTCGGAAGTTGACCATCCAGGACCGCTTGGGATCCCCGAAGTACTCGGTCCCCTCGGGGAACGGTGCGAATACAGTCGGTCCCGCCTCCTGCTGCCAGAGTAACTCCTCGTAGCTCGACGGCGTTAGCGTGACGCCAAGATGTTCCTGGTACCATGGCCCCAGCGCCGCCGGATCCAGCGCGGAAGAACAAGCCGCCGATGCCTGTCACTTTTTTGCATGTTGACTCTTGCGACGCGTTCGTTCATAAGTCTTTTTCTATAAATAATTAACGTCCCGTTGTGCAGTCTGTTCAGAACGGCGCCTTTTTTGAGTGACAGTCTTGGAACGCCGGGTATGCTGCATGATGGCTTAGAGGGTGGCCGAATGGATTGGTCCAGGCTACGCGAAGAGTTCCCGATCACGCGCCGCTGGGCGTTTTTCGACCACGCCGCGGTGGCCCCGATCTCCGCACGCGCGCAGCGCGCCATGGCGGAATGGGCCGCCGACATGGTCGAAAACGGCGACGTGAATGTGGCGCACTGGGAGCGGCGCGTCGAGGAGGTGCGCGCTCTGGCAGGCAAACTGGTCAACGCCGATCCCAACGATATCGCCTTTATCAAGAACACCAGCGAAGGCGTCGGCATCGTAGCCGAGGGATTTCCGTGGCAGCCGGGCGACAATATCGTCACGGCCGCTGAGGAATATCCGGCCAATATTTACCCGTGGATGAACCTGGCCGCGCGTGGCGTCGACATGCGCGCCATTGCCAGCCGGGAGCGCAGGCTCTGGCTCGACGACATCCGGACGGCCATCGACAACCGGACGCGGATCGTCAGCCTGAGCTGGGTGGAATTCGCCAGCGGCTTCCGCAATGACCTGGATGCCATCGCCGCCCTCTGCAAGGAGCGCGGCATCCTCTTCTTTGTCGACGCCATCCAGGGTCTCGGCGTCTTTCCCCTCGATGTGCAACGCACGCCGGTGGATTTTCTGTCGGCGGACGGGCACAAGTGGCTGCTCGGTCCCGAGGGTGCTGGCCTCTTCTATGCGCGGCGCGAAGCCGTCGATCGGCTGCACGCCGTCGGCATCGGCTGGAATAGCGTGGTCGGCTCGCGTAATTTCTCGCGCATCGATTTTCGGCTCAAGCCGCACGCCGGCCGCTGGGAGAGTGGTACGCTCAATGTCGCCGGGATCACCGCCCTGGGGGCGAGCCTGGAACTGCTCCTGGAGATCGGCATTGCCAACGTCGCCGAGCGCGTGTTGGCTCTGACCGATCACCTCTGCACGCGTGCCGAACAGGCCGGCCTTGAAGTCTTCAGCAGCCGTGCGCCCGAGGATAAATCCGGCATCGTCTCGTTGCTGGTTCCAGGCGATGTGCGCCAGTTGGTCAAGCGCTGCCGGGCGGAAGGGCTCGTAATCAACCAGCGCGCCGGCCGCATTCGCGTCAGTCCGCACTGCTATAACAGCATGGCAGAGATCGACCGCCTGATGGAAACACTCGCACACTAAGCCGAAGCATCAGCGAGGGCGGCCCTCGCTTACGCTTCGGGTTAGTATCAAAGGGAAAATCCTCATGATGAAATCGGCCGTCTACACCGGAGTTTTCGATCCCGTGCATCTGGGCCACCTGGATGTCATTCGCCGCGGCAGCCGCATCTTCGATCGCCTGGTCGTGGGCGTCGGCACGAACCCGGAGAAAGCTTCTTTCTTCACGGTCGAGGAGCGCGTCGAGCTGGTGAAACGGGTGGCCAAGGGCATCGGCAACGTCGAGGTGCTGCCGTTTCACGGTCTGGCCGTGCGCTTTGTGCGCGAGGCCGGCGCCCGCGTCATGCTCCGCGGCCTGCGCACCCTGAGCGACATGGAATACGAATTCAGCATGTCGCTGACTAACCTGGCCCTCGATCCGGAGATCGAGACCGTGTTCCTCATGGCCAAGGAAGAATACTCCCACATTAACAGCACGCTGATTCGCCAGATCGCCACGTTCCAGGGTGAGCTGGCCAAGTTCGTGCCGCCCGAGATCAAAGCCGCCTTGCACAAGCGCGTTAATGAACGCGAAGGCAAAGGATAATGGGGATGGCCGACACACCGCCTGACCCATTGGCTTTCGACAACTTTGTCCGCGCCCAGGCCAAAGCGCTGCACGCCAATGATCGCCCGCCGGCCACGCGAAAGGATTGGTTGGAGCGCCGGGCCAAGCTGCGCACCGCCATGTTCGAGGCCATGGGAACGTTTCCCGATAAGTCTTGCCCTTTGGAACCGAAAGTGGTCGGCGTGCTCAGGCGCACGGGCTACCGAATTGAGAAGCTCCTCTTTCAGAGCCAGCCTGATGTCTGGGTGACGGCGAGTGCCTACGTACCGGAAAATGTTCGCAGGAAGGTGCCGGCGGTATTGGCCGTGCATGGTCATTGGCCCTGGGCGCGTCGAGATCCGGTCGTGCAGGCGCGCTGCCTGGGACTGGTGCAGCTCGGCTTTTTTGTGCTGGCGGTCGATGCCTTCGGCGCCGGCGAGCGCCACCCGTCTCCGGCACGGGGGACGTACCACGGCGGCCTCTTCGGCAGCACACTTTGGCCGGTCGGCCAGACTTTGCTCGGCATGCAGGTCTATGACAACCGGCGTGCCGTCGATTATCTGCGCACGCGGCCGGAAGTGGACGGCGATCTGCTCGGCATCACCGGCGCTTCGGGCGGCGGCAACCAGACCATGTACGCGGGTGCCCTCGACGAGCGCTTCCGCGCCGTCGTGCCGGTCTGCTCCGTCGGCACCTATCAAGCGTACCTCCAGGCCGCCTGCTGCGTCTGCGAGGTCCTGCCCGGGGCTCTGCGTTTCGCAGAGGAAGGAGATGTCCTGGCGCTGGTCGCGCCGCGGGCGCTGCTCGTCATCAGCGCCACCCAGGACGCGTTTCAGTTTAGCGTCGGTGAGGCGGCCAAGAGCATGGACCGCGCTCGTCCCGTATTCAGGCTCTACGGCATTCCTGACAAGCTCGAGCATGCGGTTTTCGAGTCGGGTCATGACTATAACCAGGCGATGCGCGAGCGCATGTACGGCTGGATGGTCCAGTGGCTGCGCAACGAAGGCGAAGGCAAGCCGATCCCCGAGCCGAAACATACCATCGAAACGCCCGAGGATCTGCAGTGCCTTACCGAGGGAAAGCGGCCCAGGGAGTTTCTCTTCCCCCCGACCTTTGCCGCACGCGAAGCGAACAAGCTGGTTGCCCGATTCGCAGCACGCAAACCCGACCACATCGAGGATTGGGAATCGACCGCCATCGCCATGCGCACCCGGCTGGCGACCGACATTTTCGGCGGCTTTCCCAAGCTGCCGCGGCCCACGGCGGAGGTCGGCAGCAGGGAGGTCAAGGGGCGTGTGGTTGCCACCTCCTTGAGCATCCAGCCGGAGCCCGGTCTGACGCTGCCGGTGATCCTGAAAAGCGTCGTAGCTAGAACTGGCAAAG
>DASZFN010000073.1:0-3628 GCA_035939715.1 Gemmataceae bacterium
GATGGCGGAGGCGTATCCGGCGGTGTTGTATTCCGGCTTGGCCATCTGCCAGCGCACGGCGCCGGTGCGCTTGTCAAGCGCGAGCATGGTGGCCGTGCTGCCGCCCGGCGTGCAAACCAGGGCGTCGCCGTCGATCAGCACCGACTCGGTATAGGCCCAGGTGCCGCGCTTGCCGGCAAAGTCTTTCTCCAGATTCCTATGCCAGAGAATCTTGCCCGTGAGCGCATCAGCCGCCAGCAGATCGCCGTCCGAGCCGAGCGTGTAGACGGTTGACGCGTCCACCGTGGGAGTGGAACGCGGGCCGGGGTAATTGGGCCCCCGATTCTCGCCGACCTGGCCCACGCGCGTGGACCAGAGGAGATGGCCGTTCTTGACGTCCAGGGACATGAGAAACTCGTCGGCGCCCTTGCTGCCCATGACAAATAGGCGGCCGCCGCAGACCGACGGCGTGGAATAACCGCCGCCGATGCCTGCGATCTTCCACAGTAACTTCGGCCCTTCCGGCGGCCACTGCTTGAGCAGGCCCGTTTCTCTGGACACGCCGGTGCGCTCCGGACCGCGCCAGCCCGGCCAATCAGCGGCTCTGGCCAACGTGCTTGCCCAGAGACAGGCCAGCACAGTACCAACATGGCTTCTGCTAATAGTCATCGATATGGCTTTCACGGAACAAGGTGGCTCAACTAGGAGGGAATGCTATTGCTTCTCCTGGAAGAACTGGATCGCCTGCCTCATCGCCTCAGGTACGGAGGTGGTGTGATCGCCGGGAACGGCAATGGCATCCACATCCAGGCCCTTCGTTTTGGCGCGCGCGACGGTGGTGTCGGTCGGATCGTTAACCAATTCTTCGTCATCGCCATAGTACATGCGCACGGGACACTTGAAGCTGGTGGCATAGGCCATGGGCGAGCGCATTTCGTATTCGAGCGCACGCCCCTGATCGAATGGGACATTCATGGGATCTTGCAGGGCAAAGCTTTTCTGGTTCGGCGAGGCGGAGAAGGCCGCCGCGGCCTTGAAGCGCGGCGACGCCATGGCCGCCAGCAGGGTCAGCGTGCCGCCGGTGCTGTGGCCGGACACATAGATGTGCTTGTCGTCAACGTAGGGCAGCCGGGCCAGGGCATCGGCCGCCGCCAGCACGTCGTCCACCTCGTCGTAGAACATGCTGAACGAGCCGCTTTGCCCGTTTTCGCCGCGCAGCATGGGCGTCATGACCACGTAGCCGGCGTCCCGGTAGGGTTTGGTCATGTCCCAGTCGTCTTCGCCAAAGGCCCAGCCGCCGTGCAGAAACAGCACTGCGGGCAGCTTGCGCTGGCCCGGGCCGGCCGGCGGATTAATCCACGCCTTTAGACGCAGAGTGCCGGAGCGATACTCCATGCTCTTGACCCCTGCGGGCGGTTCGACCGGCGCCCATGGCTGCGGCGCCGCCCCCTGGCGAATGAGCTTGGTCTTGAAGTGCGTGCGCGCCTTGGCGTAGTCCTCGTCTTGCAGATCCAGTTCGGTCATGGCCTGCTGCATCGCCACTTGCACCTGCGCCATGCCGGTCTTTACGGCGCGAAGGAAAAGAAACCCGAGCCCCCCGCAGACCAGTAAGCCGACCACAACAATCCCGCCCACGATACCCAGGACAATCCACAGGGTCCGGTTCGAGGAACTGGACTGTTCATGGTATTCGCGATACTCGCGCATGATTTCAACCCTCGAGCAGCGTTTTGGCTGAGCCGCATAGCCTGCAGACGTTCGTCCATCATAACCAAGCCAGCGTAGCGGGGAAGTGCTACGCGGCCGCTGCGGCAGCCTCTTGACTTTGCGATAGTTTATATGTAAACTAATTCTATGGGACGTCAAGCAGCATGAAATCTGTCCGGAGGAGCCCATGATCCAGGTACGTAAAGCAGCAGAGCGCGGCCACGCCGACCACGGCTGGCTCAACACCTATTACACCTTTTCCTTCGCCGATTATTATGACCCCAGGCAGATGGGCTTTCGCGCGCTGCGGGTCATGAATGAAGACCGCGTGCAGCCAGGCCAGGGCTTTGGTATGCACGGTCACCGCGATATGGAGATTGTCACGTACGTCTTGAGTGGAAGCCTGCAGCACAAGGACAGCATGGGCAACGGGTCCGCCATCCGTGCCGGGGAACTGCAACGCATGACGGCCGGCACCGGCGTGCGCCACAGCGAGTTCAATGACTCTCCCGCCGAACCGGTGCACCTGTACCAGATCTGGCTTCTTCCTGAACGCAACGGCCTCAAGCCCGAATATGAGCAGCGCCAGTTCAGCGAAGCAGATAAACAAGGAAGGTTTCGTCTCGTGGCCTCGCCGGAAGGTAAAGATGGCTCGCTGACGATCCACCAGGACGCCCGCCTTTATCTGGCCAACGTCGAGGAAGGGACGGCGCAGAACCATGTCTTGCAATCCGGGCGGCATGCCTGGCTTCAAGTCCTGCGCGGCAGGGTGACCCTGAACGGTCAGACGCTGAGCGCCGGCGATGGCGCTGCGATCAGTGAAGAGCGAGGCTTGGAAGTTGCAGGCCAGCAGGACTCCGAGCTGATGCTGTTCGACCTGGCGTAGGACACACAGCAGACCTGGCTGCATGCTGAGGATTATTCCTGGCTTACGCGCTGAATGAGGGCCTGAATGTAACCGAAGGCAAAGGCAAAAGCCTGCGCCCCGCCGACATCGCCGTCGATATGCGGCACGTGGTCGGGCATGATCATGCCGTCATAGCCGACCTCCTTGTAGACCCGGAGGGCCTGGAGCATATCCACGTCGCCGTCGTCGGGGAAAGTCTCCTGAAAATTGAGGTAGCCGCCCTTGATGTTGCGGAAATGAACGTTAAAGATTTTGCCGCGGCTGCCGAAATAGCGGATCACGTTGTAAATCTCTTTGCCCGGGTTTTGCAACATCTCCGCGACAGTGCCCTGGCAGAAGTTCAGGCCGTGATACTTGCTTGGCGCAATGTCGACGAAGCGCTTCAAGCCTGCCACGGAGCCTAGCACGCGCGGAATGCCTCGATAACCTTGCGGCGGCATGGCCGGATCGTGCGGGTGGCAGCACAGGCGGACCTTGTGTTCCTCCGCGACCGGGACCACGCGTTTGAGGAAGTAGGTGATGCGTTCCCACATCTGCTCTGCGCTGACAGGGCCGGTTTCAGCGGGCGGCGGCTCTTGCTTGAGCCGGGAATGGTTGAAGGTGCTGTAGCGGGCGCCGCCTCGGCCGCGTGTGGGCTCTGTGCGGACCACGCCGAGAACCGTGAGGTTGTATTTTACTGCCGGAATGCCGACGCGCGCGACATTGCGGATCATGGCGCAGATGTCATCGATCTCGCGATTGCGCTCGGGACTTTTGCCCATCAAGATGTGTGGATTCTCGGCTCGGCTGATGTACGACGAGCTAAGCGGCAACGGCACCATATCCAGCTTGACGCCGCAGCTTTCCACGCGCTCGCGCAGGCGCGTCAGTCCCTCTACGGACCAGTTGGCGTCGAACTTGCGCGCAGGCAAGCTGCTGCAAATATGATTGACACCGAACGCCGCCAGCACGCGCAGCTCCGCGTCGCTGGAGTGGTTCTGGTGGCCTGCTTTCATGAGAGATTTCCTGGGCGCATGGGTTTGGGCAGCCGTGGGC
>DASZFN010000074.1:0-3582 GCA_035939715.1 Gemmataceae bacterium
CCGACGCACATATCGTTGCGCTATATCTATGGTATCGGCCCGACACTGGCGCTGAGGCTCTGCGAACAGGCACGCGTCGATCCCGTGCGCCGCGCCAAGGAACTGACCGACGACGACATCAGCCGCCTGGCAGGGATCCTGGATCGGGAATACACGGTGGAAGGCCCGCTCCGCCGCCAGGTGCAGCAGAACATCGCCCGCCTGCGCGACATTCAGTGCTACCGCGGCATCCGCCATCGCCGCGGGCTGCCCGTGCGCGGCCAGCGCACCAAGACCAACGCGCGGACGCGCAAGGGACCGCGCAAGACCGTGGCCGGAAAGAAGGGCGTCAAGGAATTACGCGGCTAGTTCACGTAGGGCAGGTTTGCAACCTGCCTTCCTGTCAGGCAGGTTGAAAACCTGCCCTACAGCATCGCGGTGGGGAGATTGTACTCAGTGGCCAAGAGCAAGAAACGCAAGGCCCGGCGCAATGTAAGCCGGGGCATCGCCCATATCAAGGCGACCTTCAACAACACCATTGTGACCATCACCGACACCAACGGCGATGTCCTCTGTTTCGCCTCGGCGGGCACGGTCGGCTTCAAGGGTAGCCGCAAGAGCACGCCCTTCGCCGCTCAGCGTGCGGCCGAAACCTGCGCCGACAAGGCGACGAAGTTCGGGGTCAAGGAGATTGAGGTACGCGTCAAGGGGCCCGGCTCCGGACGCGAATCGGCCATCACCGCCTTGCAGGCAGCCGGCTTGAATATCAAGGCCATTGAAGACGTGACGCCGCTGCCGCACAACGGTTGTCGTCCGCCCAAGAAACGCCGCGTCTAGGATAGGAATCATCGAGTTTAAGTGGACAGACATTCCTCTGCCGGGCGAAGGCGGGCGGGAGTGCCTGTCCGGCTCATTTGCTGAATAGGAACCATGGCACGTCATACCGATCCAGTTTGCCGGCTCTGCCGTCGCGAAGGCATCAAGCTGTTCCTCAAGGGTTCGCGCTGCGAATCGCCGAAGTGCGCCATTGACCGGCGCAACAACCCGCCCGGCATGCACGGCTACCGCCGCGGCAAATCGAGCGAATACGGCGTCCGCCTGCGCGAAAAACAAAAGCTGAAGCGCTTCTACGGCGTGCTCGAGCGGCAATTCCGCCGTTACTTTGAATTGGCCTCGCGCTCGCCGGAAAACACGGGCGAGGTGCTGCTCAGCATCCTGGAGCGCCGCCTGGATAACATCGTGCATCGTCTCGGCTTCGCCACTTCGCGAGCGGCGGCGCGGCAGCTGGTGTCCCACGGCCACATCGAAGTCAACGGCCGCGTGGCCACCATCCCCAGCTTGCTCGTCAAGGTCGGCGACAGCGTGCGTGCCAAGGCGCGTCCGCACACGGTGCAACTGGTCAAGCTGGCGCTGACCGAAAATCCGCCGCCTGTTCCGGATTACCTGGAACGGAGCAGCACCGAGCCGCCGGAGGCGAAGGTCACGCGGCTGCCCACGCGGGCAGACGTCGATCCACGCATCCAGGACATTCACGAAAACCTGATTATCGAAGTCTCATCGCGCTAACTTCCCCTTGGAAGAGGGGACAGAGTGCTTTGCTAGCCAGCTAGGCTTCCTTTTTTGATTGCGGTTTCTTTGCCAGGGACGGACCAACGAACACTGCGAGTCAAAAAACTACCATATACAGACAGGGGATTTAACTTATGCGTATCCGATGGCGAGGCCTGGAATTGCCCAACCGCGTTGCCTCCGACCGCAACACTCTGACCGATACCTACGGCAAGTTCACCGCCGAGCCGTTTGAACGCGGCTTCGGCGTGACCGTCGGCAACAGTCTGCGCCGCATTCTGCTCTCCAGTCTGGAAGGCAGCGCGGTTACGCGCGTCAAAATTCAGGGCGTACAGCACGAAATCTCCACCATCCCGGGCGTCGTTGAGGATGTCACCGACATCGTTCTGAACATCAAGAGCCTGGTCGTCAAGAACTCCAGCGAGCATCCCAAGACCATTCGCATCGATCGCCACGAGCGTGGCGTCGTGACCGCGGCCAGCATCATCGCCGACGAGGCCGTGCAGATCCTCAACCCGGAGCACATCATTGCCACCCTCACCGATGATGTGCCCTTCGTCCTGGAGATGACCGTCGAGAACGGCCGTGGCTACCGCACCTCGGACGAGAACGTGGATCAGGAACATGAGATCGGCATTATCCCTGTCGATTCCAGTTTTTCGCCGGTGGTCCGCGTCAAGTATGACATCGAGGACACCCGCGTCGGCCAGCGCACCAATTACGACAAGCTGGTCATGGAGATCTGGACCAACGGCACGGTGTCGCCGCACATGGCGCTGGTCGAAGGCGCCAAGATCCTGCGCAAGCACCTCAACCCGTTCATCCAGTACGCCGAGCCGGGTCCGGAGATGCCGATCGAAAGCCCGCTCGAAGCCCCAGCCGCCGGTGAGCCGGTCGATCATGAGCTGGAGCGCAAGCTCAACATGAGCCTGGCCGAACTGGAGCTTTCCGTGCGTGCCACCAACTGCCTGGAGTCCGAAGGCATTACCACGGTGCGCGACCTGGTCATCCGCACCGACGACGAGCTGCTGGAAGTGCGTAACTTCGGCGAAACCACGCTGCGCGAAGTAAAAGGCAAACTGGCCGAGCGCGGTTTGCACCTGGGAATGAAACTCGCCAGCTCAGTACGAAGATAACAATAAGAAGGTCATTGGTCATTCGTCATTGGTCATTCGCGAATGACCAATGACGAATGACCATCAACCCCCGATGAACCATGCGACACCTAAAAGCCGGCCGCCAACTTGGACGTAATGCTTCCCATCGCCTGGCGCTCATGCGCAACCTGAGCCGGGCGCTGATCGAACACGGGCGGATCATCACGACGGTGGAGAAGGCCAAGGAGGTCAGGCCGTTTGTGGAGAAATTGATCACGCTGGCGCGCAAGGGCTCGCTGCACGCCAGACGGCTGGCGCTGGCGAAACTGCCCGATCGCGAAGCCGTGGAAAAGCTTTTCAACGATCTTGGTCCGCGCTTTAAGGACCGGCCAGGCGGCTACACGCGCGTCATCAAGCGGCACGAGCGCCGTCTGGGCGACGGGGGCAAGACCGCATTCCTCGAGCTCCTGAAGGCCGGCGAAACCAAGGTGCGCACGAAGAAGGCCGCTCCGCCGCCCGCTCCAGCACCGGCGCCCCGGGCAAAGGAAGAGGTGCCATCTCAGGAAGCCAGCGAACCCGAGACGCCGCCGGCTTCGGAGAAATCCGAAACTCCGCCTGCGAGTTGAGGTCCCGGCACCCATTTCGTTCCTGTTTACCGACTCGTCTCATGCAGGCCCCGCACACCATTCTCGGGTGCATTCCCGTTTGTGTACCGCTGAGTTGTTTAACCCGGAGCCAGCGGCGACGGCGGAGCTGGCAGCGTCCGGCCGTCGCCGCTGGCTCCGGGTTAAACAACCAGCCTTGCAATTGCGGGTATTGCACGCAAAAAGCCAGGAAATATGCTGTGCAGCCAGGCCCTCAACGTATATCCCGATGCCGGCCGCCTGATTTTCGTTGCCGGCATTTGAATCAGCCCAAAACTTAACCTAGAGTTCAG
>DASZFN010000075.1:0-8641 GCA_035939715.1 Gemmataceae bacterium
GCCGCTGTCCAATCCTTCACCGTTTGACAGGACTGGTAGGCCCCGCTCGCCGAGCCGTGCCAGGTTCCGGCTCGGCAAGCCGGACCTACACGCGCACATCCTTCCATCGACCGCTCGCGAAGCGGTACAGGAAAAACCCGCCACGCACATAGATATCAGCAAACATGGCCAGCCAGGCGCCAAACAGCCCGAGATTCCATCCGGGAAGCGTTCCCCACGCGCCCAGATCGATGTGCGCACGCGTCAACAGGTAGGCCAGCGGCACGCGCACGCCAAGGACACCGATGCAGTTGAAGATCATCGGCACCCGCGTGTCGCCGGCGCCGCGCAGGGCGCTGAGAAAGATCATGAGGCTCGCCAGCGCCGGCTCCGCAAAGGCTTCCAGGCGGAGCACCGGCACGCCCGCCGTCACAATGGGCTGTTGCTCGGGCAACGGACAGAACAGGCGAAACATCTGCGGCGCGAACGCAAAGAACACCGCGCCCATGAACGCCATCATGCTTCCCCCCAGGGCGAAAGCCACCCAGCCGCTGCGCATCGCCATCTGCGGTCTGCCGGCCCCAAGGTTTTGACCCACCAGGGCCATGGCGGCGGTGCCGAAGGCAAGACCGAACAGAAAGCTCGTCGCTTCCCAGCCCAGGCCGATGCCGTGCGCGCCGATGGCGGCGTCGCCGAGCTGGTTGATGATGCTGAAAAACCACAGGTGCCCGCCGATGATCGTCAGGCTGTCGATGCCGGCAGGGACGCTGATGCGCAGCATGCGCCAGAGGAGAGACCAGTCCGGCCACAGACTTTTCCAGCGCAACTGCAGGCCGGCTCTGCCTGAGGCAAGCGCGACGAGCACTGCCAGGCCGCCAAGCGTATGGCTAATGGCGGTTCCGACTGCGATGCCCACGAAGCGCAGTTCCGGAAAGGGCCCCCAGCCGAGAAAGAGCGCCCACGCCAAGGGCAGGTTGAGTAAGGCGACTCCGCCAAGCACGTAGAATCCCATGCGCGTATCGCCTGCGCCGACAAAGCAGGCAATACCCGCGGATTCGATGACTTGAAACACGAGCAGCAGAATCAGCGGCCGCATGTAGTCGGCCGCGAAGACGCCCGCATCGCCGTGCAATCCCAGGAGCGCGACGAAGCCTTTGAGCCCCGGCAGACCCAGCGCTGACCCGGTCAGGCCAAGGGCAACTGCAAGCAGCAAGGACTGGTTCGTAACCTTGATTGCCGCCGGGCGATCGCCGGCCCCGATGAAGCGCGCCACCAGGGCCGTGCTGCCCACGCTGATGAGCACGGTCAGGCTGGCAATGGTCCAGCCCACGTAAATGGCCATGGTCTGGGCGGCTTGATAGGAAATATGCCGGCTATGAATCTGCCGGGCCGCTTCCCACGGCACTTCCGCAGCCAGCGCGTTCGCCATGCCATTGCCGGGCAAAAGCGAGCTGGCAAGAAGTCCGAAGGATGTTACCTGATCTCCGATCGCCTCCGCTTGCTGCGCACGCGGTAACGGCTCGAGCCGGCCGGCGAGGAAGCGGTCGGACAGACTTACCGACAGAATCAAGGCCTGCTGGGCCAGCACCGGTAAGGCCAGGAAGAAGACCAACCGCCAGAGCGAGCCGGGGCGGTCGATCAGCCGTAAGGATTGCGGCTCGGCGTTGTCTGAGCCAGGCAGACCCTTGCCGGGCACATCCGTTTCACCCGCCAATGGTGCACTCATCGCCCTGCCGTATTTGAAAGCGGTCGCCTGGGACCAGTTTTCGCCCCGGTTTGGTCTCCACCTCGCCGTTCACCGTGACATCCCCACCCCGAATAAGAGCCTTCGCCTGTCCGCCCGTGTCGGCCAAACCCGCTGCCTTAAGCGCCTGGGCCAGCGTAATATGCTCACCGTGAACCGGAAGGCTTGTCATGCTACTGGCTATTGCTACTGGCCATTGACTACTGACTCATTGACCCTGCCGATATAATAAGGACAAAGACGCAAGGCCGTCTATAAAGGCTGGATGTGGGTTCCTCCTCCGCCACACAAAAAACAAGGGGTCCTGCCGATGAACGACATCTTTGATGAAATCAGGCAACTGAAGGTTCGCGAAAACGCTACGATCCTGGCCCATTACTATCAGGACGGCGAAATCCAGGCGTTGGCCGATTTGACCGGCGACAGCCTGAAGCTCGCCCGGGCCGCGACGCAGGTCCAAACCGGCACCATCGTCTTCTGTGGCGTGCATTTCATGGCCGAAACGGCCAAAATGCTTAATCCGGACAAGCGCGTGTTACTGCCCGATCTCAAAGCCGGCTGCAGCCTGGCCGAGAGCTGCCCGGCTCAGAAGCTGGCTCGCTACCAGGAAATGCTGCGCCAGAACGGCCGCCGCTTTCAGACCGTCACGTACATCAACAGCTCGGCGGCCGTCAAGGCCCTCTCCGATTGGGTCGTTACCTCGGGAAACGCCGAGGAAATCATTCGCCGCGTGCCGGAAGATCAGGAAATCCTCTTCGTGCCCGACCGGCATCTGGGCCAGTATCTCGAAGAGGTCACCGGCCGGAAAATGATCCTGTGGAACGGCTCCTGCATGGTGCACGAGATTTTTAGCGTGCAGGACCTGCTCGCTCTCAAGCGCCGTCTTCCCAAAGCCATCACCATGGCCCATCCGGAGTGTCCGGCGAACATCCGCGAGCATAGCGACTATATCGGCGGCACCGAAGCCATGCTCCGCTACGTGGCCGGCTACACAGAACCGGCCGAGTTTCTGGTGGCCACGGAAGCCAACATGATGTGGCAGCTGCAGAGCAAGTTTGCCCAGCACCATTACCACCCCGTGCCGGGCATTACCTGTGCCTGCAACAAATGCCCGCACATGGCCAGAAACACTCTGGAGAACCTGCGCGACTGCCTGGCCAACGGCCGCCCCGAAATCACCTGGCAGCCCGAGTTCCAAAGGGCCCGCGAGGTGGTGGAGCGGAGTTTGTTGAATTAATAGGGTCAGGGGTCAGGAATGCTCAATCAAGTCCTCGATCTCTGACCTCTGATCTCTGACCCCTGGATCTCTGATGACACTGATTCCAAGTCTGTTTCTGTTTCGGGTCTCCTACCCCTGCGGCTACGTCAAGGATATCCCCGCCGAAGGCGACCGCCTGCTGGATTTGCCGGAGTCGTGCCGGATCGAGAGTTTTGCGGGCATCGATGAGCGGCGGCCGTTTGCCGATGTGCGCCTTGCCTGGAATGAGTCCGGCCTCGGCATTCAGGTAGAGATCCACGGCAAGGACCAGGAGCCGCAAGGAAACGCCGCCCGCTTGCGCGGCTCGGATGGCCTTTCGCTGTGGGTCGATACACGCGACGCGCGGACGAGTCATCGGGCCAGCCGCTATTGCCACCAGTTTCACTTCCTGCCGACCGGAGGCGGCCCGGAAAGCGATGAGCCGGTCTTCAGCCAGGTGAAGATCCACCGCGCGCTCAACGATGCGCCCCTGTGCAGTCCAAGCGAGGTGCCGTTCCAGGCCACGCGCACCCGGCATGGCTACATCCTGGAAGCCTTCGTGGGTGCCAGCGTGCTCAACGGCTTTGACCCAGAGCAAAATCGGCGTCTCGGCTTTTACTATGCCGTCCGGGACGCCGAACTGGGAGAACAGGTACTGAGCGTGGGCTCGGAATTCCCTTATGCCGAAGATCCGAGCCTGTGGAGTGTTCTCGAACTGGTGAAGTGAGCCAGGCGCCCGGCAAGACCAGGGCCGATGACAAATTCGGGAGGTCCCCGAGTCTCCTGGACTCCCAGCAAAACTTCAAGCTACTTTGCCTTTTCACGCTTGTAAGTCATCAGCGTATGTCCGCTGCCAGCCTTGGAGGCGAACGCGCCAGGTCGAGGTTTGTCGGGCGCGGCCCGGCAGATTGTCAGCAGGTCATCCTCGATCTTGTAGATGCCCAGGGCCGTCCGTCCCTTGGGGTCGCCCTCGGTGTAGGTCATGTCAATGGTCATGGGATTGCTGCTCGGGTCAATCGTAGTCGTGCTGGCGATGAAGACCTGGCCGTCGCGGAGCGCGCGCGTCTTGCCATTGGCGTCGATGGCGAGCTGGATGTTCTTCATGTCCTCGTCTGGGGCCTTGTTGCCGTCGAGGCTATAAGAAACCGCCTGCCATGTGCCCGCCAGCTCCAACCGGCCGGCCTCGACCATCGCTTCCTTGATTGATTGCTTTTCGCGTTTGAAGACCTGGAGCATAAGCCCACTGCCCGGCTTGCTGGCGAGCACAACTGGCCGGTCCTTGCTGCGCAAGGGAAGGCAGATCGTCAAAGTATCCTCTTCAAGTTGGTAGATTCCGGGGACCGTGAGCGCTTTGAGGCGGCCGGTCATGATGGTGGGATCGTAGTGCCTGGGCTCCTTCGTCGAGTCCAGCTTGAGCGTGCCACGGGTAACGCGAGGGCCCTGGACGACGGCGTAACTGCCGTCTTTCGCCAGGATCATCTTGTTGGTGGCGAACGGGACCTCTGGCTGCTTTTTGCCGTCCACCTCAACAAGCGCGAAACTCCATACCCCGGCCAACCGCGCATGCTCCTTCTTGGTTAGATCCTCGTCATCGAAACCAATTACGAGGGCACCGGCCAGTGCAAGCCATATGTATCCAATCACTGCACACCTCCCGAAAATGCCTCAATGGACGTTGACCAGAAAAATGACACGCACCTCTACCTGCGCCGCTGCTTTCCCGTTGCCGTCATTTTAAAGAATCACGACCAGGTTATCGCGATGGATGATTTCTTCGTAGGGAATCGCGCCGATGGCCTGGCCGATCTGGTCGGTGCGCAGGCCGCAGATTTTGCCGGCGTCGGCGGCGGCATAATTCGTCAGGCCGCGGGCAAACTCCGTGCCCTCGGCATCGCAAAGAGCCACCACGTCCCCCTTGAAGAAGGAGCCGACCACCTGCACGACACCGATCGGCAGGAGGCTCTTGCCCTTGTTCTGCACGGCGTTGCGCGCGCCGGCGTCCACGACCAGGCGGCCCCTGGGACGGGCAGTGTAACCCAACCATCTTTTCCAGGCGGTGACCGTGCTGCCGTGCGGTAGAAAAAGCGTGCCGACCTGCTCGGCGCTGAAGATGGCGTCCAGAATGCCCGGTCGCCGGCCGTTGGCAATAATCACGGACTCGCCCGCGGCAGTGGCCAGCCGGGCCGCGCGCAGCTTGCTGCGCATGCCGCCGGTGCCGAGACTGCTGCGGCTGCCGCCCGCCATATCCATGACCGAGCCATCGATGCACGGCACGGTGGCGAGCGCTTGGGCAGCGGCCGCGCCCGCCGGGTCCGCCGCAAACAGGCCGTCCACCACCGTCAACAGGACCAGCAGCGGTGCCTGCAACAGATTGGTGACCATGGCCGCCAGATGGTCGTTATCGCCGAAGCGGATCTCGGCGATGCTGACCGTGTCGTTCTCGTTGATCACCGGCAGGCAATTCCATTCGAACAGCGTCAGGATGGTGTTGCGAGCGTTGAGATAGCGGGTGCGATTGTCAAAATCGCCGGCGGTCAGAAGAATCTGCGCGGTCTGCGTGCCATACTTGCTCAGGCACTCCTGGTAGGCGCGCATGAGCGAGCTCTGGCCGACGGCGGCGCAGGCTTGCAAGTGGCGCAGGTCGCTGGGACGGCGGCCGAGGCCGAGCTGACCGACCCCAGCGCCGATAGCCCCCGAGCTGACCAGGGCCAGCTTGCGGCCGGTTCGGCGGATGCGTTCGACCTGGTCGGCAAGACATTGCAGATGCGCGCCATCCAGCGTGCCGTCGGGACCGGCGAGCACGTTGGTGCCGACCTTCACCACGACCGTTTGCGCCAGCGCGATGACTTCCTGACGAACCGGATCAATCATGACAACAACGAAAAATAAGTAAACAAAAACCGCGGACGAACGTCATACTAATACGGGAGCGCTTGCCGGCCTAGCGCAAAAAGTTGGTCACGGGCCGGCGTCGATTTGACCGATTGGGCTGCGCCCCTTATACTCAAAGGGTTCGCTTTCCCGCCTCGCCAACGAAGGGCATGGTCCCTGGACTGCCACCCTCCCCCGGAGGTGTGCCTTGGAACACCGGCGAAGTCTGCTGCAGCTTGCAAGCATCGTTACCGTTCTGTTTGGGATGACGTTGCTCGCCCCGCCGCTCACAGGGGCGGTTTTTGAAACGTCGGACACGCTGGCCCAGCTTCAAGCCCAGGCCATGCAATGGCAGGAAGCCGGCCAGTGGACACGGGCGGCCGATCTCTGGTACGAGGTCCTCATCCGCGATCGGTCGGTCGCGGACGTCAAAAAAAACCACCAGTACTGTCTGCGGCGTGCCCAGCAGCTGGCACGACATCAGGACAGTAGCTATCGGCAGCAGGTGCTGACGATGTCGCTGGAGAATGCGCTGCAGCATTATGGCGAAGTGCTGGCCAAGCTGCAGGCGGACTATGTCGATCCGAGCAAAGTGCAGTTGCCGCTGCTCTTCAAGCAAGGACTGGATGAGCTGTCGTTTGCCCTGAGCGAGGAAATGCGCCAGGCGTATTTCAGCGAGGTGCCGTCAGAGGCGGTGGCTGTCTTTCGGTCGGAGCTGCAAAACACCTGGGCGGACAAGCCGGTGCGGAAACCAAGCGATGCACAAAACCTGGCCCGCGATCTCGCCCTGGCGGCGAAAAGGGATCTCGGCTTGAAACCGAGCCTCGTCGTTCTCGAACTGGCTTGCGGCGCCTGCAACGCGCTCGATGAATGCACGTTTTATCTGACCCCGCGACAGTTCAGCGAACTGAACGCTTCGCTCAAGGGCGAAACGGCCGGCATCGGCGCAGAGCTCAACATAACGGCGGACGGCGTCTTCGTGTCCCAGGTTCTGCCGGGCAGTCCTGCGCAGCAGAATGACCTGCTCTACGGCGATCGGATTCTGCGCATCGACGGCAAGTCCGGACTGGCTCTCGCCGAGGCCGCCGTCGAGCTTCTCCGAGGCGAGCCGGGAACCACCGTGGAGATCGAGGCGCAGACCGGCAAGAAGGAGCCACGCGTCCTCAAGCTGAAGCGCCAGGTCGTTCGGCTGGCCAGCGTATCGGAGCCGCGCTTCCTGGATCTGGCACAAGGGATCGGCTACCTGCAGTTGCTGGCCTTCCAGGAAAGCACTGTGGAAGAATTGAATCTGGCGATCGAGAAATTGCAGGCGCAGGGGATGCGGGCCCTGATTCTGGACCTGCGCGGCAATCCCGGCGGGCTCTTTGATGTTGCCCGCCAGGTCGTCGAGCGCTTCGTCTCAGCTGGCGTGATTGTTTCCACCCAGGGCCGCGTGGCGGGCGACTACAACACAACTTACCACGCGCATGGCATGAACATCCTGGCCGTGCCGCTGGTAGTGCTCGTGGACGGTGAGACCGCCAGCTCGGCGGAGATGGTGGCGGGGGCACTGAAAGATAATCTGCGCGGCAAACTGGTTGGCAAGACGACCTTCGGCAAGGGATCGATCCAGAAGATCAAGACCCTGAACTCCGCCCAGACCGGAATTCGCATGACGGTGGCCCGCTTCTATTCGCCGCGCCAACAATCTTACGATGGCCGGGGCGTGGCGCCCCATCTGGATATTGAATTGCGGCCGTCCATGTCGATGTCCATGGAGATGGATAACCAGGTGCAAGCGGCGCTGGAAGTAGCACGCTCGCTGATTCTGGGACATGGAGCGGAGGGTGGGGTGCGTTGAAACAATTTGGGGTCTCGTCGTTCCGGCGTCAGCCCGGCATGCCGCCAGAAAGCGGAACGATGAACCCGCGACCTTTCCCTGACGCTAGCTGGCAGTTTTCTTGTGAAGCAGCTTGGCCAGCTGTGATTTCTTGCGTGCTGCCGTATTTGGATGGATTACACGCCGCGCCGCCGCCTTGTCGAGCTTTCGCGCAGCGACATTGTATTCCTTGCGCAAGTCGTCGGCCGAGCCTTTCTCCGCCACGGCCAGCAATCCCTTGATCTGCAGTTTGATCGCCTTCTTGGCAGCGCGGTTGCTCAAGCGCCGCTTGAGACTCTTGCGCAACGATTTCTTGGCACTTCTCGTATGGGGCATCGCATCGATCCTCTAAGAGCGGTCTTTTTGATTTTTCAGGAACAGACAATATACGCGGGAAAAGGCAAGCGGCAAAGGGCAAGAGGCACGGCACCGTAATGACCGTGCGCGGACGTGCTGCACGAGCCCGAACGGACAGCGCAACTCTCGCCGGATTTAGGCCTGCTGCAGCTTGGCTTGCCAATCATCCAGCAGCTTGCTGATATCGCGATAGGCAAAATCAAGATTGGCCAGTTCGTAGGCCAGATCGACGGCCTTGGCTAGGTCGCCGGCTTCGGCGGCGCCCGCCGCTAACTGAAAAAGCAGCTCCTTGCGCGTGCCATCCTCGCCCACGGGCAGGTTTTGCATGGCTTCTTCAAAGTTGCGCTGCGCCAGCCGCCAGTTGTTGCGGCTTTTGAAACAGTAGCCGAGGTACAGGAGCGACCGCCAGCGCTGACGGGGGTCGGACCGTGCGGCCTGCAATTCCACAATGGCCGCATCGGTCTGGCCGGCGCGCAGCAAGCGCACGCCCAACTCCAGGCGGTGGCTCATCTCCGTGGGAAAGCGCTCCGACTTTTGCCGGTACAGGTCCAGCTCGCGCGTATTGATTTCCTTCAGGAGGCGAATGCGTATCTTG